>NZ_SOHB01000010.1:0-163954 GCF_004403055.1 Cryobacterium sp. TMT1-19 | reverse complement strand
TTCGTAGACACCGAGCCCCGCAAGTTCGGGGCGGTCAAGAAGGACGTCAGACATATTTACCTCTTCTGCCACCCCGGCAACCCGGATATTAGTCCGGTCGTTCCCAGAATGGCCTCCAGCGGAGACCCGGTCAGGGATCGGTTGTGTGGGCGGCTACGTTGCGTACCTAAGATGTTTAAGGACGACGGGATGAAGCGCCGCGGTTGTGGCAACCGCAACGCTCCCGCTTATGAAACACCTAATTCTACAGGCTGGCGACGGGTTCAGCAGTGCGATCCGGCGTTTTCACATGTGGTCATCGAAGAGGGAGCAGAACCGGTGAATCGAATTACGGCGTGGTTGCCGACCAGGATTGACAGGCGTGTGCGTGTGATCGCGTGGATCTACCTCGCCGCCCAGATTCTGCTGGTCGGGACGGGTGGACTGGTGCGCCTGACCAGCTCGGGCCTCGGTTGCCCCACCTGGCCCAAGTGCACCGCGGACTCAGTGGTCAACACGCCCGAGATGGGCATCCACGGCTACATCGAATTCGGCAATCGCCTGCTCGGAGTTGCCCTCGGCCTGGTCGCGATCGCGGCCTTCCTCGCCGTGGTGCGCCTCCGTAAGGAGCGCCCCGACCTGTTCTGGGTCGCCCTGCTCGCGGGGTTGGGCATCCCCGCGCAGGCCGTTATCGGCGGCATCAGCGTTCTTGCCCAGCTAAACCCCTATGTGGTCGGCATCCACTTCGTGATCTCCGTGATCCTGGTCGTGCTGTGCACCGTCTTCGTGCACCGGGTCTACACCGGCCGGGTGCCGCGCACCCTCGCGGTTCCGGTCTGGTATCGGACGCTGGCGTATGTCACGAGCGCGGTCGTGTTCGTCACGATCCTCGTCGGCATCCTCACCACCGGCTCGGGCCCGCACGCCGGGGACGCGGAAGCTCCCCGCACGGGCCTTGACCCCGAAATCCTGCAGCGCGTGCACAGCTGGCCGGCCTACGTCACCGTTGCCCTCACCGTGGTTCTTCTGGTCGTGGCCTTCTCGCGCGCTCTGCCGACGCAGGGCTGGGCCCTTCTCCTTCTGCTCGCCGAGGCCATGCAGGTCGGCGTCGGCCTGATCCAGTCCAACACGGGGCTCCCTGCCGGGTTGGTCGGCATCCACATGGTGCTCTCCTGCGTGCTCGTGGCCATCCTGACCGCGCTCGTCCTGAACCTCAGCACACCGGTGGACGTGCGGGTGTCCCCCAGAGCGACCACCCCCGACCTGGTCGGTCGCCGGTAGCGACGTAAGTCCTCGTCGTTTAGTTGTGGTCATCACAGCCCGAACGCCGTGCCCGGTGTCGAACGGGAGCTGCGGGCTAGAACGGGAGCAGCGGATCAACTCCGACGGCCAGGAACAACAGGGTGAGATAGGCGATCGAACCGTGGAAGACGCGCATCGGCGACACCTCCACGTGACGGATCGCCAGGCCGTACAGCCGGTGCGTCTCGTAGATGAACCAGGCGCCGGTCACCAGAGCGACGAAGAGGTACAGCAGGCCCATGTCCGCGATCGGTACGAGCAGGAGCGAGCAGGCGACGGTCGCCCAAGCGTACAGGATGACCTGAAGGCCCACCTGGCTGCGGCCGCGCACGACGGCGAGCATCGGCACCCCGGCGGCCTGATAGTCGTCACGGTATTTCATGGAAAGCGGCCAGTAGTGCGGCGGCGTCCACAGGAAGATGATCAGGAACAGGACGAAGGGCGGCCATGATAGGTCGCCGGTCACGGCGGCCCAGCCGATGAGCACGGGCATGCAGCCCGCGATGCCGCCCCAGACGATGTTCTGGGCCGTGCGGCGTTTCAGAACCATCGTGTAGAAGACGACATAGAGCAGGATGGCGCCCAGCGACAGGGCCGCGGCGAGCCAGTTCGTGAAGGCCAGCAGCCAGAGAATCGATGCCAGACCGACCAGCCAGGCGAACACCAGGGCCTGCCGGTCGGTGAGTTCCCCCGTGACGAGCGGGCGATTCTGGGTACGCTTCATCAGCCGGTCGATGTCCCGGTCGATGTAGCAGTTGAACGCCCCGGCAGAGCCGGCGCTAAGCGAACCGCCGATCAGGGTTGCCACGACCAGCCACAGGCTCGGGATGCCCTGTTCGGCCAGGATCATCGTGGGAGCGGTGACCACCAGGAGCAGTTCCACGACCCGCGGCTTGGTCAGCGAGAGGTAGGCTCTTGCCGTGCGCCGGAGCGTGCGTGGGGTGCTCAGGGTGTGGGTTTCGGCTGCTCCGGGCAAGGCTCCTCCAACGCTGGTGACAGTGACTGTGATTCTAGGCGAACTGTCGGAACCGAAACCGTCGACGGGCCGCCGGGGGTGCGTCACGAGACGACACATCACGGGTCCGAACCGGCGTTGCCTATACTGGAAGTGCTCGCCAATCTCGGTGCATGCATGCTGATCCACCGGAACCGGGCATCTGCTGCGACACCGTGATGACGCTGATGTCCT
Source organism: Cryobacterium sp. TMT1-19 (assembly GCF_004403055.1). Classification (NCBI taxonomy): domain Bacteria; kingdom Bacillati; phylum Actinomycetota; class Actinomycetes; order Micrococcales; family Microbacteriaceae; genus Cryobacterium; species Cryobacterium sp. TMT1-19. The sequence continues at coordinate 161,484 of NZ_SOHB01000010.1, read as the reverse complement.
CGGGCGCGCACAATAGCGGGTGCGGGTTCTCAGCAACCTTCTCCCTTGTCTTCAGAAGGGTCAATACCAAGTGGCAGCACTGCAGTGGGATTCAATTGACAGCAAGGCGGTCGACACCGCACGCCTCCTCGCGGCCGATGCCGTGGAGAAGGTCGGGAACGGGCATCCCGGTACCGCCATGAGCCTCGCTCCCGCGGCCTACCTCCTGTTCCAGAAGGTGATGCGGCGTGACCCGTCCGACAACGAGTGGATCGGTCGGGACCGTTTCATTCTCTCGGTCGGCCACAGCTCGCTCACCCAGTACGTGCAGTTGTACCTCGGTGGCTACGGACTCGAGCTCGAAGATCTGAAGGCTCTGCGCACCTGGGGTTCCAAGACGCCCGGGCACCCGGAGTACGGCCACACCGACGGGGTCGAGATCACGACCGGTCCTCTGGGCCAGGGTCTGGCCTCCGCCGTCGGCTTCGCCTACGCCTCCCGCTTCGAGCGCGGACTGTTCGACCCGGAGGCGTCGGTCGGCACGAGCCCGTTCGATCACTTCGTGTACGTGATCGCCGGCGACGGCGACCTGCAGGAAGGCATCACGAGCGAGGCCTCCTCCCTCGCCGGCCACCAGCAGCTCGGCAACCTGATCGCGATCTACGACAGCAACCAGATCTCCATCGAGGACGACACCAACATCGCCTTCACCGAGAATGTCGCGGCCCGCTATTCGGCCTACGACTGGCACGTGCAGACAGTCGACTGGAAGCAGACCGGCGCCTACGTCGAGGACGTCGCCGCACTCCACGACGCGATCGAGGCGGCCCAGGGAGTCACCGACAAGCCGTCGCTGATCATCCTGAAGACCATCATCGGCTGGCCCAGCCCGAAGAAGCAGAACACGGGCAAGATCCACGGTTCGGCGCTCGGCGCCGAGGAGCTGACCGCCGTCAAAACGGTCCTCGGTTTCGACCCCGCGCAGGCCTTCGAGGTCGCCGACGAGGTCATCGCGCACACCCGACAGGCCGTGGACCGCGGGGCCGCCGCCCACTCCGCCTGGAACGTCGAGTTCGAAGCCTGGGCGACCGCCAACCCTGAGCGCAAGATCCTGCTCGATCGGGTGCTCTCCGGCGACCTACCCGACGGCGTCGAGGCGGCCCTGCCCGTCTTCCCCGCCGGCACGGAGGTATCGACCCGTGCCGCGTCCGGCAAGGTCCTCACCGCGCTCGGCACGGTCATCCCCGAGCTGTGGGGTGGCTCCGCCGACCTCGCAGAATCGAACAACACCACCATCGGCGGTGCTGCCTCCTTCATTCCGAGCGAGCACTCCACCGGCGAATGGACCGGCAACCCCTACGGCCGCGTGCTGCACTTCGGCATCCGCGAACACGCCATGGCCGCCATCCTGAACGGCATCGTGCTGCATGGGAACACCCGCCCCTTCGGCGGCACCTTCCTGATCTTCAGCGACTACATGCGACCGGCCATCCGCCTGGCCGCGCTGATGCAGGCCCCCTCGATCTTCGTCTGGACCCACGACTCCGTCGCCCTCGGCGAGGACGGCCCCACCCACCAGCCGATCGAGCAGCTCGCGACCCTGCGCGCCATCCCCGGACTCGACGTGGTGCGCCCCGGCGACGCCAACGAGGTGTCCTGGGCGTGGAAGACGATCCTCGAGCGCCGCCAGGGACCGGCCGGCATCGTGCTGACCCGCCAGAACATTCCCGTGTTCGAGCGCGGCGAGGGCGACGCCACCGGCGACGTGCTCGCATCCGCCCGAAACGTGGCCCGGGGCGCCTACGTGCTCGCTGAGGCTGCGGGCGGCACCCCTGATGTGATCCTGATCGGCACCGGCTCCGAGGTGCAGCTGGCCTTGGCGGCCCGCGAGCAGCTCCGGGCCGAAGGCATCAACGCGCGCGTCGTGTCGGCCCCCAGCCTCGAATGGTTCCGGGAGCAGAGCGCCGAATACCGCGAGGCTGTCCTGCCCGCATCGATCACCGCCCGGGTATCCGTCGAGGCGGGAATCGCGTTGACCTGGGACAAGTACGTCGGCGACCGTGGCCGCAGCGTCTCGATCGAGCACTTCGGTGCGTCGGCCGATTACAAGACCCTGTTCCGTGAATTCGGCATCACGACGGATGCCGTCGTCGCCGCCGCCAAGGAAACTCTCGCCGCGCACTGAACCCACTGCGCCGGGACACCACACACCTGAATACCCTGCATTCCAAGGAGATACGAAATATGACTGAGAACACTCCCCTAGCCGAGCTGTCATTGGCCGGCGTCAGCATTTGGCTGGACGACCTGTCCCGGGAACGCATCGCTTCCGGCGGCCTGGCGAACCTGATCGACACGAAGAACATCGTCGGCGTGACCACCAACCCGACGATCTTCGCCGGCGCCCTCAGCAAGGGCGAGGCGTACGCGGAGCAGGTGGCCGCTCTTGCCGCCGCCGGCACCAGCGTGCACGACGCCGTGTTCGAGATCACCACCGACGATGTGACCGCGGCCAGCGATATCTTCCGCCCGGTTTACGATCGCACCCGCGGCGTCGACGGGCGCGTGTCGATCGAGGTCGAGCCCGGGCTGGCCCACGACGCGGCCGGCACGGTCACGCAGGCCCAGGAACTGTGGGCGAAGGTCAATCGACCCAACGCCATGATTAAGATCCCCGCAACGGTGGAAGGTCTCGAGGCGATCACCGCGACGATCGCCCTCGGCATCAGCGTCAACGTCACCCTGATCTTCAGCCTCGAACGTCACCGCCAGGTCATCAACGCGTACCTTTCCGGCCTGGAGAAGGCCAAGGCGGCCGGCCTCGACCTCAGCGTGATCCACTCCGTTGCGTCGTTCTTCGTCTCGCGGGTCGACACCGAGATCAACGCCCGCCTCGAGGTCATCGGGACGACAGCCGCGCTTGCGCTCAAGAGCAAGGCCGGCGTCGCGAACGCCCAGCTCGCCTATCAGGTCTACGAGGAAGCCTTCTCCACCGAGCGCGCCCTCGGCCTGATCAGCGCCGGAGCCAACAAGCAACGCCCCCTCTGGGCCTCCACCGGCGTCAAGGACCCCAGCCTCCCCGACACCCTGTATGTGACCAACCTGGTCGCGCCCGAGGTCGTCAACACCATGCCGGAGAAGACCCTCGAGGCCACACTCGACCACGGCGTCATCCCCGCGAACTCCATCACCGGCGCGTACGACGAAGCCAACCTGGTTCTCGACGCACTCGCGAACGAGGGTGTCTCGTACAACGACGTCACCCAGGTTCTAGAGGCCGAAGGCGTGGCCAAGTTCATCGTCTCGTGGAATGAACTCCTCGAGACCGTGACCGCTGCCCTCGAGACCGCCACGACGACCAAGACCGGGGCCGCACTGTGAGCTTGCACATCTCCGTGAGCGGCGCGGCGGCCGAGGCCGTTCGCACCACCGTCCCGACCCTGGTGGCCGACCTCGTCGCATCCGGGATCACCGCCCTTGACCCGGCCCTCTGGGGCCCCGAAGCCGAAGCCGAAGCCGCGAAGCGACTCGGCTGGACCGAGTCCGTTACGGATTCCCGTCCGCTGGTCGCGGAGATCCTTGCCCTGCGCGACTCCCTGCGGGCCGGCGGAGTCACCCGTATCGCCCTCACCGGCATGGGTGGCTCGTCGCTGGCGCCCGAGGTCATCACCCGCACCGCGGGCGTGAACCTCACCGTGCTCGACTCCACCGACCCCGGTCAGGTCCTCGCGGCCCTCGGCGAGAACCTGGCCGCCACCGCGCTCGTGGTGTCGTCGAAGTCCGGCTCCACGGTCGAGACCGACAGCCAGCGCCGTGTCTTCGAGCGCGCCTTCCGCGCGGCCGGCATCGACCCGGTCGAGCGCATCATCATCGTGACCGACCCTGGCTCCCCCCTCGACGCGGATGCCCGTTCCGTGGGCTACCGCGTCTTCAACGCGGACCCCACAGTCGGTGGACGTTTCTCCGTGTTGACTGCGTTCGGACTCGTTCCGTCCGGCCTTGCCGGCGTGGACATCGCCGAGCTGCTCGACGAGGCCGAGGCCGTTTCGCTTTCCCTTGCCGTGGACACCGCCGAGAACCCGGGGCTCATCCTGGGTGCGGCCATCGCCGCGACCACCCCGCGCCGCGACAAGCTCGCAATCGTCGAGGATGGCACCCACATCGTCGGTTTCGCCGACTGGGCCGAACAGCTGATCGCCGAATCCACCGGCAAACAGGGCATCGGCATCCTTCCTGTCGTGCTCGACCTGGACGCCCCCGAGCTGACCCTGGACCTGCCTGACCTGCAGGTTGTTCGCCTGGTCTCCGACGCCGGCCTCGACGTGTTCTCCGACAACGGCGGACACGACGAGATCCGGATCAGCGGCACCCTCGGCGCGCAGTTCCTCGTCTGGGAGTATGCCACCGCCGTCGCCGGCCGCTTGCTGGGCATCAACCCGTTCGACCAGCCGGATGTCGAGGCCGCCAAAAACGCGACCCGCGGTCTCCTCGACGCCCGTCCCGAACCGGTCCCCGCCGCGTTCATCACGGACGGAATCGAGATCCGCGGCACCGCGCACGTGATCGGCGCCGCCAGCGACCTGCCCTCCGCTATCGATGCCCTGATCGAGGAGCTGGGCACGGACGGCTACATCTCCGTGCAGGCCTACGTCAACCGGCTGGAACTGTCCCAGCTCGCCGAAATCCGTGATCTGCTGGCCGCACTGGCCAAGCGCCCGGTCACGTTCGGCTGGGGACCGCGGTTCCTGCACTCCACCGGCCAGCTGCACAAGGGCGGACCGGCCACCGGAGTGTTCCTGCAGATCCTCACCACCCCGGACGTCGACCTCGACATCCCGGAGCGCCCCTTCACGTTCGGGGAACTAATCCTGGCCCAAGCCAGCGGTGACGCCAGCGTGCTGGCGGACCATGGTCGCCCCGTACTGACGCTGACGCTGACCGACCCGGCCATGAACATCGCCACCCTGTTCGACGCACTGCGCTAACCCGTTCGGCGCCGGCCCGCGGGCCGGCGCCGAACAACGTGCTCGAACGCCACACCTCGAAGGAGCTGCATGTCCCCGGTGGAAATCACCCCGGAGTTCAATCCATTGCGTTCACCACACGACTACCGTCTGAATCGCATCGCCGGGCCCAGCAGCTTGGTGATCTTCGGCGTCACCGGTGACCTGTCGCGGAAGAAACTCATGCCGGCCGTCTATGACCTCGCCAACCGCGGCCTGCTCCCGCCGGGTTTCGCGCTCGTCGGATTCGCACGCCGCGACTGGACCAACGAGGACTTTATGAAAGTCGTGCACGACTCGGTCAAGGAGTACGCGCGCACCGAGTTCAACGAGGACGTCTGGACTCAGCTCGCCGAGGGCATCCGTTTCGTGCCGGGGTCGTTCGACGACGCCGCGTCGTTCCAACTGCTCAAGGACACCATTGCGCAACTCGATCGGGAGCGCGGGACGATGGGCAACCATGCGTTCTACCTGTCGATCCCGCCGAAGGCATTCCCGCAGGTCACGGAGCAGCTGCGCCGCTCCGGCCTGGCCGATCAGACGGACGGGCAGTGGCGGCGGGTCGTGATCGAGAAGCCGTTCGGCAGTGACCTGCAGACCGCGCGCGAACTCAACGCCGTGGTCGAGTCGGTCTTCCCGCCCGACTCGGTCTTCCGCATCGACCATTACCTGGGCAAGGAGACGGTGCAGAACATTCTGGCCCTCCGCTTCGCGAACCAGTTGTACGAACCGATCTGGAACACCAACTACGTCGACCACGTGCAGATCACCATGGCCGAGGACATCGGCGTGGGCGGTCGGGCCGGCTACTACGACGGCATCGGCGCAGCCCGGGACGTCATCCAGAACCACCTGCTGCAGCTTCTGGCGCTAACCGCCATGGAGGAACCAATCTCCTTCGACGCTGCCGACCTGCGCACGGAGAAAGAGAAGGTTCTCGCCTCCGTCCGGCTTCCCGACGACCTCGCCCGTGGCACGGCCCGCGGCCAGTATGCCGGCGGTTGGCAGGGCGGCGAGAAGGTCGTGGGGTTTCTGGACGAGGACGGGATGGACCCCGAATCCCTCACCGAAACGTACGCCGCGCTGCGGCTGACCATTGAGAACCGCCGGTGGTCAGGGGTGCCCTTCTACCTGCGTGCGGGCAAGCGTCTGGGCCGCCGGGTCACCGAGATCGCCGTGGTGTTCAAACGAGCCCCCCAGCACCTCTTCGGCAAGGGAAACTCCGCACCGTTGGGCGAGAATGCCCTGGTCATCCGGGTGCAGCCCGACGAAGGCGTCACCATCCGTTTCGGCTCCAAGGTGCCCGGTGCCGGCATGCAGGTGCGCGACGTGACGATGGACTTCGGCTACGGCCACGCCTTCACCGAGGCCAGCCCCGAGGCCTATGAGCGGCTCATCCTCGACGTGCTCCTGGGCGACCCGCCGCTCTTTCCCCGGCACGAGGAGGTCGAGCTGTCGTGGAAGATCCTCGACCCGATCGAGGAGTTCTGGGCGAAGCAGGGCCAGCCCGAGCAATACCGGCCGGGAACCTGGGGTCCGGTCTCGGCCGACGAACTGCTGTCCCGCGACGGCCGACATTGGAGACGCCCATGATCGTCGATCTGCCCAACACGACCACCTCCAAGATCTCCAAGGCCCTGGTGCGCATCCGCGAAGAAGGCGGCGCGGTGGCCCTCGGCCGCGTGCTTACGCTCATCATCGCGTCCACCATGGGCCGCGAGGAGGAGGCCATCGAGGCCGCGAACGACGCGTCCAGGGAACACCCCATGCGCGTGATCGTGCTGTCAACGATGGACCAGGATGACACGGCCTCCCCACTCGCCCCCCGCGTCGACGCGGAAATCCGTGTCGGCGGGGACGCGGGCGCCAGCGAGGTCATCGTGCTGCGCGCCTACGGTGAGGCCGCCAGCGACCCGGAAAGCCTGGTCACCGGCCTGCTCCTGCCCGACGCCCCCGTCGTGGCCTGGTGGCCCGGTGTGGCGCCCACTGTGCCAGCGGATTCGCCCCTCGGGCGCATCGCCCACCGGCGCATCACGGATGCTTCCGCGCAGCCCGACCCGCAGGCCGCGCTTCATCACCTCTGCAGTTCATACCGTCCCGGCGACACGGACTTCGCCTGGACCCGCCTCACCCTCTGGCGCGCCCAGCTGGCGGCGGTCCTCGACCAGCCGCCCTACCTGCCTGTGACCGCCGTGCAGGTGACCGGTGCCGCGGACTCGCCGTCCACGACCCTGCTCGCCGCCTGGCTCGATCTGCAGCTGCAGGTCTCGGTGGACTACGAGTTCACTACGGGGCCGCTGTCCCACGGCATCCGGAGTGTGCACCTGACGCGCTCCGCCGGGCTCATCTCGCTCGAACGAGACGTGCCCGACATCGCCAGACTCACCCAGCCCGGCCAGCCCGTTCAGGACCTCACCCTCAAGCGCCGGAGCCTGCGGGACTGCCTCAGCGACGAGCTGCGCCGCCTCGACCCCGATGAGCTGTATGGTGAGGTCATCACGCGCGGCCTACCGCACCTTGACGACGTGGTCGCAGAACACAACGAAGGACGACCGTGACCAACGAACGACGCGTACTCGTGCACACCGATCGCGCTGCCCTGGCCGCCTCGGTGGCGGCCCGATTCATCACAACGACCGTGGACCTCCTGCACGAACAGGGAGAAGTCAACGTGGTCCTGGCCGGCGGCAGCGTCGCGATCGAGGTCTTGGAAGCTGTCAACGCCTCCGCGGCCCGCGACACCATCGACTGGGGCCTGGTCACGTTCTGGTGGAGTGACGAGCGCTGGGTGCCCAAGGAGCACCCCGACCGCAACGAGCGCCAGGCTCGCACCGCCCTACTTGACCACATCCAGATCCCGGAGGCGAACATCCACCCCTTCGCCGCCTCGGACGAGGGAGTCGACCTCGACACCGCAGTCGAGAGCTACGCCGCGTTGCTCGAGTCCGCCTCGATCGAGGGAACCGACCTGCCGCGCTTCGACATCACCTTCCTCGGCGTGGGGCCGGACGGCCACGTCGCCTCCCTATTCCCGCACCAGGCCGGCATCCGCGAACACAGCAAGAGCGTGCTCGCCGTGCGCAACTCTCCCAAGCCCCCGGCGGAGCGGCTCAGCCTCAGCCGACCGGCCCTGAACTCCTCACGGTGCGTGTGGATGGTGCTGGCCGGGCCGGACAAGGCATCGGCGCTCGGTCTCGCCCTAGCCGGCGCCAGCCGCGACGAGGTGCCCGTGGCGGGCATCAAGGGCCGCCGGTACACGAACTTCTTCGTCGACCGGGAGGCCGCTGCGGAGGTCCCCGAGAACCTCACCGCGTCGACGTTCTAGAACAGTCACCTGCTCGGGCAGACCCGCACACCGAGAAAGGCCCCGACCGGAGTCGGGGCCTTTCTCAGTGAACGACAGGCGTGCGTGTCCAAACGTCAGTTCGTCGCGGACAGCTTGCCCCGGCGCACGCGCAACTGCTGCAACGCTTCTTCGAGGAGCGATTCTGCCTCTTCCTCGGTCCGGCGTTCCTTCACGTAGGCAAGGTGCGTCTTGTACGGTTCAAGCTTGACCACCGACGGCGGGTTCTCTTTGTCGCGCCCGGCCGGGAGCCCCGACGACGGGCAGTCGATGGTCACCGGGATCTCTTCATCGGGGAGGTTTGCCGCGAAGTAACGCACGGTCTCGTTGCCGAGGGCGTCCCAGTAGGACACCTTGATGCGGTCCGCGTGAAAACCGCGGTCCTGCTCGCCCATGGGGCCGGCACCGACCCGGGATCCTCTGATTGCGCTGCCACCAGATGCCATTATGTTCCTCCGCTTGAAAAGGGCGTTGTAGCCGATTGACCGGTTGAGCTAGAGCTCGTCGAAACTGTGAAACGGGAAACTAAAGCCCCGTGTCGAACTTGGTGATGAGTCCCAGGATTACGATGCAGGTAATCCAGAGCAACCCCAGGATGACGGTGATGCGGTTGAGGTTGCGTTCCGCCACACCGGACGCACCGAGGTTGGAAGTGACACCTCCGCCGAACATGTCGGACAGACCGCCACCACGCCCCTTGTGAAGCAAAATGAGCATGGTCAACAGGAGACTCGTAATTCCGAGCAACACCTGCAGCACAACCTGGAGAATCTCCACGCGAAACCTTTCACAGTGCGATGGGCCCAAAAAACCCATCAAGATCAGTGATAATCATAGCCTGACTCACGAACCAGCCCACCGACCCCCTGTTGGGGAACGATGGGCTGCTTCGAGGCCTGCTGCCGAGTTGAGACAGCAGATGTGGTGCAGTTGTCTTGTTACAGACCGACGTGCTGCTGGAACCGGACGATGCTCGAGAATTCGTCGATATCCAGGCTGGCGCCGCCCACCAGGGCGCCGTCCACGTTCGGCTCGCGCATGAAGCCCGCGATATTAGAACCCTTCACGGAACCGCCGTACAGGATGCGGGTCTTGTCGGCCACATCCTGGCCCAGCGTCTCCGTGAGCACGAGACGCAGTTGCGCCGCCACCTGCTCGGCCTGCTCCGGCGTTGCCGCCTTGCCGGAACCGATCGCCCAGACGGGCTCGTAGGCGACGACGAAGTCGGCCGCGTTGGTCACGCCGGCCAGGGCCGCGCGCAGCTGGGCGACCGGTACGGCGCTCGGGCCGTGCAGTTCCAGGTCCGCGGCAGACTCGCCGACGCAGATGATCGGAACCAGGTTGTGCTTGAGCGCTGCCGTGACCTTCGCCGCGACGATTTCGTCAGTCTCGGCGTGCAGTGTGCGGCGCTCGGAGTGACCGATCAACACATACTTGCACTCAAGCTGCGCGAGGAACGCGCCGGAGATCTCACCGGTGTACGCACCCGAATCCTGGGCCGACAGGTCCTGGCCGCCGAAGGCGATCGGGAGCTTGTCAGCGGAGACGAGCGTCTGCACGGAGCGGAGGTCGGTAAACGGTGGGAACACCGCGACCTCGACCGCTGCGACATCGTGCTTCGCATCCTTGAGATTCCAGGCGAGCTTCTGGACGAACGCGATGGCCTGGAGGTGGTCCAGGTTCATCTTCCAGTTTCCGGCAATCAGCGGAGTGCGCCGTGGGTGTTCGTTTACTGCCATCCGAGGACCTCCAGTCCTGGCAGGCGCTTACCCTCGAGGAACTCGAGGCTCGCGCCGCCGCCGGTAGAAATGTGACCGAACTGGTCATCGGTGAAACCGAGGATGCGCACGGCCGCGGCCGAATCTCCACCACCGACGACACTCAGGCCGTCGACCTCGGTCAGCGCGCCGGCCACCGCACGGGTGCCCTCCGCGAACGGCGCCAACTCGAACACGCCCATCGGGCCGTTCCAGAAGACCGTCTTCGACGACCGGATGATGTCGGCGAACGCCGCAGCGGTCTCCGGTCCGATGTCCAGGCCGAGACCGGAGGCACCGAACGTGGTGCTCTCGATCGCGTCGGCCGGGCTGACCGCCACCTCGGCGTCTGCCCCGAACTTGGAGGCGACGACGATATCCGTCGGCAGCACGATCCGCACGCCCAGGCGCTCCGCTTCCTGAAGGTAACCGCGAACGGTTTCGATCTGGTCGGCCTCCAGCAGGCTTGCGCCCACCTTGTGGCCCTGAGCGGCGAGGAACGTGTACGCCATGCCGCCGCCGATGAGCAGCGAGTTGACGCGGGGCAGCAGGTGCCCGATGACGCCGAGCTTGTCGGACACCTTCGAGCCGCCCAGAACGACCGCGTACGGCACTTCGGGCTTCTCGGTGAGGCGGTTCAGGACTTCGAGCTCAGCGGCGATCAGGAGGCCGGCCGCGCTGGGAAGGATCCCGGCGAGGTCGTACACACTGGCCTGCTTGCGGTGCACGACGCCAAAGCCATCCGAGACGAGCACATCGCCCAGAGCGGAAAGCTCCGTGGCGAAGGCGCCGCGCTCGGCGTCGTCCTTGGCGGTCTCCCCCGCGTTGAAGCGGAGGTTCTCGAGAACAACCACGTCACCGTCGGTGAGGGCGGCAACGGCAGCCTGAGCCGACGCCCCGACCGTGTCCGTGGCGAATGCCACGTCCGCGCCCAGGAGCTCGCCGAGACGGTCGGCAACGGGAGCCAGGCTGTACTTGGCTTCCGGTGCGCCCTTCGGGCGACCGAGGTGCGACACGATCACAACTCGCGCGCCCTGCTCGATGAGGGCCTTGATGGTGGGCAAGGATGCCCGGACGCGCCCGTCGTCGGTGATCTGACCGTCTTGCAACGGCACATTCAGGTCACAACGGACGATGACGCGCTTTCCGCCGAGCTGCCCCAGTGAATCAATAGTACGCAGCGTCACTGCGGACTCCGTTAGAGGCTCTTGGCGACGAGCGCGGTGAGGTCAACCATGCGGTTGGAGAAGCCCCATTCGTTGTCGTACCATGCGGACAGTTTGACCTGGTCGCCGATGACGCGAAGCAGGCCGGCGTCGAAGATCGAGGAGTGCGGGTCGGTGACGATGTCACTGGAGACGATCTCGTCTTCCGTGTACATGAGGATGCCCTTGAGGGGACCCTCGGCGGCAGCCTTGTACGCGGCCTTGATGGCCTCAACGGTGACGGGACGCTCAGCAACGACGGTGAGGTCGGTGATGGAGCCGGTGGGAACCGGAACGCGCAGCGCGAAGCCGTCAAGCTTGCCCTTGAGCTCAGGCAGAACCAGGCCGAGGGCCTTGGCGGCACCGGTCGAGGTCGGAATGATGTTCAGAGCGGCCGCGCGGGCACGACGCAGGTCAGAGTGCGGGCCGTCCTGCAGGTTCTGGTCGGCCGTGTACGCGTGGATCGTGGTCATCAGGCCGTGCTTGATGCCGAAGTTGTCGTTGAACACCTTCGCGAGGGGCGCGAGGCAGTTCGTGGTGCACGACGCGTTGGAGATGATGTCGAACTTGGCCGGGTCGTAGTCCGCCTCATTGACGCCCATGACGATGGTTGCCGCATCGCCGGAGGCCGGAGCGGAAACGATGACCTTCTTGGCACCGGCGGTGATGTGCTTGCGCGCATCCTCGGCCTTGGTGAAGCGTCCAGTGGATTCGATCACGATGTCGACGCCCAGGGCTGCCCAGGGCAGGTTGGCGGGGTCGCGCTCGGCAAGAACCTTAATCGGCTTGCCGTTGACGAGGATGGTGTCTCCATCGACCTCGACGGTGGCGGGAAGGCGACCGGTGATGGAGTCATATTTAAGAAGGTGAGCCAGCGTCTTCGCCACGGTGAGGTCGTTCACGGCGACGATCTCGATGTCGCTGCCCTGGGCCAGGACGGCGCGAAAATAATTACGGCCAATGCGGCCAAATCCGTTAATACCAATCTTTACAGACACGAATGTCTCCTATTCTTGTGCGCCGAGGCGCGTTGTGGTGGGTGAATCGGACGGGCTGCGGGCCCCCGTGGGGGCCGACTCCTCTCAGGAAAGGAGCAGCAGTCCGGCGGTCTTTTCTCGTGCGATGGTGAAGCGTTCCTGGACGTTGGCCCAGTTGACGATGTTCCAGAACGCCTTCACATAGTCCGCACGAACGTTGCGGTAGTCGAGGTAGTACGCGTGCTCCCAGACGTCGAGCATCAGCACCGGAATCGTGCCGGCCGCAAAGTTGGCCTGCTGGTCGAAGAACTGCTGAATGATCAGGCGCTGGCCGATCGAGTCCCAGGCGAGAACCGCCCAGCCGGAGCCCTGTACGCCAAGGGCCACGGCCGCGAAGTGGGCCTGGAACTTGTCGAAGGAACCGAAGTTGTCCTCGATCGCGCTAGCCAGGTCACCGGTGGGCTTATCTCCGCCATCGGGCGACAGGTTGGTCCAGAAGATCGAGTGGTTGACGTGGCCGCCGAGGTTGAACGCGAGGTCCTTCTCGAGCTTGTTCACAAAGGTGAGGTTGCCGCTGTCGCGAGCCTCGGCCAGCTGGGCCAGGGCTGTGTTGGCCCCGGTGACGTAGGCCTGGTGGTGCTTGCCGTGATGGAGTTCCATGATGGTGCCGCTGATGCTCGGCGCAAGGGCCGAGTAGTCGTAGGCCAGAGCCGGAAGTGTGTATTCAGTCAAGATGCATCTCCTCTGTAGTTGTCGGCGCGTAACGCTCCGCCACCCGTTCGTGAGCAACAATTCCAGTCTACTCAGGATGCGCTGCGGCTGTGACGAACGTGGATGAACGCTGAACGCCGGGCAGGTCAGACGTCATCGAGGTCGGCCGGGAGGTTCGCGTCCGTGCCCGGGATGCCCAGGTCGGCGGCCTTCTTGTCGGCCATGGCCAGCAGGCGACGGATGCGGCCGGCGACGGCATCCTTCGTCATGGGCGGGTCCGCGTGGTGACCGAGCTCGTCGAGGCTGGAGTCGCGGAAGGAGAGGCGCAGCTCGCCCGCATAGCGGAGGTGCTCCGGGATCTCCTCGTCAAGGATTTCCATGGCGCGCTGCACGCGCGCGCACGCGGCCACCGCGGCCTGAGCGGAGCGGCGCAGGTTCGCGTCGTCGAAGTTGACCAGTCGGTTCGCAGTCGCGCGCACCTCGCGACGCTGGCGGAGGGCCTCCCAGTTGAGCACGGTCTCCTGCGCCCCCATCTGCACGAGCATGGCGCCGATGGCGTCGCCGTCGCGGATGACGACCCGGTGCACCCCCCGAACCTCACGCGCCTTGGCGACGACTCCGAGGCGGCCGGCGGCTCCCACGAGGGCCATGGCAGATTCGTTCCCGGGGCAGGTGACCTCCAGCGCCGCCGAACGACCCGGGTCGGTCAACGAGCCGTGGGCGAGGAAGGCTCCACGCCAGACAGCGGCGATCTCTTCCTTCGAGCCCGTGGTGAGCCGGTTCGGCAGACCGCGAATCGGGCGCCGTCTCGCGTCGAGCAGCCCGGTCTGGCGCGCGAGGGTTTCGCCGCCGTCAAGCACTCGCACCAGGTAGTGGCTGGCGCGCCTCAGGCCGGCGGCGGGGATCACGGTCACGTCGCTGCGCACGCCGTAGAGCTCAGCGAGGTCTTTGCGCACCCTCCTGGCGAGGAGAGGGGTGTCGAGCTCTGACTCGATGGCGATCCGGCCGGAAATCATGTGCAGTCCGCCGGAGAAGCGGAGAATGGTGGCAAGTTCCGCTGCACGCACCGTGGTCTTTGAAATTTCGACGCGAGCAAGCTCGTCTTTAACGTCGGCGGTGAGTGCCAATCGCTTGTCCATTCTGTCGTCCTGGCCTGATGTGGGGCCGAGTTGTAGTCGTTCTGGCCGGAGTGGGCGTCTGCGGGATGCAGTCGCCCATGACCGGGTTATTCCCGTCCGAGGTCGCGATTCTTGACGCTGACCGCGACACCGGGGAAGTCCTTGACCAGGGCCGCGATTTCCGCGGCCATAGCGACCGAGCGGTGCTTGCCGCCCGTGCACCCGACCGCGATGGTCGCGTGGCGTTTGTTCTCCCGCTGGTACCCCGCGAGGACCGGTTCCAGGGCCGCCGCGTAATGCGAGATGAACTCCCGCGCCCCGGTCTGGGCGAGAACAAAATCCCGCACCTCGGAGTCTTGGCCGTTGTGGCTGCGCAGTTCGGGAACCCAGAACGGGTTGGGAAGGAAACGCACATCGGCGACCATGTCGACGTCGGTGGGAAGGCCGTACTTGAAGCCGAAACTCATCAGCGTGACGTGCACCCCGGCGGCGTCCTCGGCGGCGAAGCGGTCCGAGATCGACGTGGCCAGCTGGTGGATGTTGAGATCGGAGGTGTCAATGACGAGGTCGCAGGACTCGCGCACGGCGCTGAGCTTGACGCGCTCGGCCGCGATGCCGTCAAGGATCGTGCCGTCGCCCTGCAGCGGATGCGGTCGTCGCACGGATTCGAACCGTCGCACGAGCACGTCGTCGCGGGCTTCGAGGAAAATGACCCGCACCTGGGACGTCTTCCGCAGCGAGTGCAGGATCTCCTGGAAATCGGTGAAGAAGTCCCGGCCGCGGATATCGACCACGGCGGCGATCTTCGGCAGGCTGGTGCCGGCCCGGCCGACGAGTTCGGCCAGCGGGCGCAGCATCTGCGGCGGAAGGTTGTCGACGACGTACCAGCCCAGGTCTTCCAGCGCGTTGGCCACGGTGGAGCGGCCTGCGCCGGACATCCCCGTCACGATAAGCATTTCCTGCCTGTCGTTCTCCGTTGTCATTCTGGACTGCGCCTTCGATCGGGTGGAACCTAAGTGTCCAGCCTACCGATCAGCCGGACCGTTCAGGCGCGCAAGTGGCGATGAATCGCCTCGGCCAGCACCGGACCGATGCCGCGAACGTCGGCAATCGCCTCCGCCGGCGCCTCCTTGAGCCGGGTGACGGAGCCGAAATGCTGCAGGAGCACCTTGACTCTGGCCGGGCCGAGACCGGGGACCTCGCCCAGCACCGACGTGATGTCCCGCTTCCTTCTCGAGCGCTGGTGCATGATCGCGAACCGGTGCGCCTCGTCGCGGATGCGCTGGATCAGGAACAGGGCGTCACTGTTGCGCGGCAGGATCACCGGGTAGTCGGAGTCCGGCAACCAGATTTCCTCGAGCCGCTTCGCGATTCCGCACAGCTGGATACCGGTGACGCCGGATTCGCGCAGCGCCCGCGCCGCCGCGGCCACCTGAGGCTGGCCGCCGTCGACGATGAGCAGGTTCGGCTGGTACCGGAACTTCTTGCGCTTCACCGTGGCATCGGCCTCGCTCTCCGGCGCCGCCTCCTCGTCGGGGATCAGGTAGGCCAGGCGGCGGGTAAGCGTGCGGTAGATGGAGTCCGTGTCATCCGTGGACTCGGGGATGCTGAACCGGCGGTACTCGTCGGTTCGCGGCAACCCGTCTTCGAACACCACCATGGAGGCGACGATGTTGGTGCCGCTCAGGTGCGAGACGTCGTAGCATTCCATCCTGAGCGGCGCAGACGGCATCTCCAACGCCTCCTGGATGTCTTCGAGGGCCTTGGACCGGGCGACGAAGTCGGAGCTCCGCCGGGTCTTGTAGAGCATCAAGGCATGCTTGGCGTTCTGGGTCGCCGTGGCGAGCAGGGCGGCCTTCTCGCCCCGCTGGGCAGCGACAAGCCGGACCTTGCGTTTGCCGACGCCGGCCAGCCAGGTTTCCAGCGCCGCGGCGTCGTCGGGCAACTCCGGCACAACGATCTCCCGCGGAGGCACGGCTCCGGAGCCGTAGGCCGTCAGCATGATCGAGTCGATCAGGTCGCTCGTCGTGAGGTCCAGTTCCTTGTCGACCATCCAGCCGCGCACACCGCGGATGCGGCCGCCCCGCACGATGAATAGCTGCACCGCCGCGGCGAGTTCATCCTGGTCGATGGCGAACAGGTCGATATCGACGCTGTCGCGGAGCACGACGGCGCTCTTCTCCAGAACGGCGTTCAGCGCCCGCACCTGGTCGCGCCGTTTGGCGGCGACCTCGTAGTTCTGGCCCACCGCGGCATCCTTCATCTCCGCGGTCAGCTGGTTGATCAGCTTGCGATCCTGGCTGCCCATGAAGCTGACGAACTCATTTACGATCACCCGGTGCTCCTCGATGGAGACCAGGCCGGAACAGGGGCCGAAGCACCGCCCGATCTGCCCGCCGAAGCAGGGCTTGCCGGACTGAATGGCTCGTTTGTAGTTGGCGTTGTTGCAGGTGCGGATGGGGAAGGCTTTGAGAATCAGCTCGATTGTCTCGTGCACGGCCCAGACCTTCGGGTACGGTCCGAAATACCGGGCGCCGCGGATGCCGGTGGTGCGGGTGACGAGAGCCCGCGGCGCCTCGTCGGCGAGGGTCACCGCGAGGTACGGGTAGGACTTGTCGTCCTTGAACCGCACGTTGAAGGGCGGGTCGAACTCGTTGATCCAGGTCCACTCCAGCTGGAGGGCCTCGACCTCGGTGCCGACGACCGTCCACTCAACCGAGCTGGCCGTGGTGACCATGCGCCGGGTGCGCTCATGCAGGCTGCTCAGCGGGGCGAAGTAGTTCGCGAGCCGCGCCCGCAGGTTCTTGGCCTTGCCGACATAGAGTACCCGCCCGGTTTCGTCACGAAATCGGTACACCCCGGGACTCGTGGGGATCTCGCCCGTCTTGGGGCGGTAGCTCAGCGCATCGGACATGATGGTTCCTGAGGCGGTCAGTGTGCCGCCAGGATCTCCTTCAGGAACATGCCCGTGTGGCTCTTCTTCACGGTGGCGACGTGCTCCGGGGTTCCGGTGGCAAGCACGCGGCCCCCGCCGGAGCCGCCCTCGGGACCGAGGTCGATCACCCAGTCGGCGGATTTTATCACGTCGAGGTTGTGCTCGATCACGATCACGGTGTTGCCCTTGTCGACCAGGCTGTTCAGCACAAGCAGCAGTTTGCGCACGTCTTCGAAGTGCAGGCCGGTCGTGGGCTCGTCGAGCACGTACACGCTGCGGCCATTGGACCGGCGCTGCAGCTCGGTGGCCAGCTTGACGCGCTGGGCCTCGCCGCCGGACAGCGTCGTGGCGCTCTGGCCGAGGCGCACGTAGCCGAGGCCGACCTCGACGAGGGTATTCAGGAACCGGTGGATGGACGAGATCGCCTCGAAGAAATCGGCGGCCTCGCTGATCGGCATGTCCAGCACCTCGGCGATGCTTTTACCCTTGTAGTGCACGGTGAGGGTGTCGCGGTTGTAGCGCGCTCCCCCGCAGACCTCGCAGGCAACGTAGACGTCGGGCAAGAAGTTCATCTCGATTTTGATCGTGCCGTCGCCGGAGCAGGCTTCGCAGCGGCCGCCCTTGACGTTGAAGCTGAACCGGCCGGGCAGGTAGCCGCGCGCCTTAGCCTCGATCGTCTCGGAGAAGAGGGTGCGGATCTTGTCGAAGACGCCGGTGTAGGTGGCAGGGTTGGAGCGCGGCGTGCGCCCGATCGGGGCCTGGTCGACGTGGATGACCTTGTCGAGCTGCTCGAGCCCGGTGACGCGGGTGTGCCGGCCGGGGAGTTTGCGGGCGCCGTTGAGCCGGTTGGCCAGTACCCGGTACAGGATGTCGTTGACGAGAGACGACTTGCCCGATCCGCTGACGCCGGTCACGGCCGTGAACGTGCCGAGCGGGAAGCTGACCGACACCTTCTTGAGATTGTTGGCCTCCGCGCCGATAACCGAGATTTCGCGCCCCGGGTCGATCTCGCGCCGGGTGGCCGGGGTCGGGATGGACCTGCGGCCGGCAAGGTAGTCCCCGGTCAGCGACTCCGTGTTGGTGAGCAGGTCGGCGTAGGAACCGGAGTGCACGACATGGCCGCCGTTGACGCCGGCGCCCGGGCCGATGTCGACGACCCAGTCGGCCGTCTTGATGGTGTCTTCGTCGTGCTCAACCACGATCAGGGTGTTCCCGAGGTCGCGCAGGGTTACCAGGGTCTCGATCAGCCGTCGGTTGTCGCGCTGGTGCAGGCCGATGCTCGGTTCGTCGAGCACGTACAGCACCCCGGTCAGGCCGGACCCGATCTGGGTGGCCAGACGGATGCGCTGCGCCTCGCCGCCGGACAGGGTCGCCGCGGCCCGGGCCAGGTTGAGGTAGTTCAGGCCGACGCGGATCAGGAAGTCCAGGCGCGCCTTGATCTCTCGCAGCACCTGCGCGGCGATGACGGCCTCCCGGTCGGTCAGCTCGAGCTTGTTCATGAAATCGCGGGCGTCGGTGAGACTGAGGTTGCAGACATCCGCGATGCTGGCCCCGTGCACGAGCACGGCGAGGACCTCGGGCTTGAGCCGGGTTCCGGAGCAGACGGGGCAGTCGATTTCGCGCAGGTATTCTCCCCAGCGGGCGCGCTGGGTGTCGGACTCCGCCTGCAGGTACTGACGTTCAATGTAGGGCACGACGCCCTCGAAGCCGGAGGTGTAGCTCATCTCCCGGCCGTAGCGGTTCTTCCACTTCACCTTGACCTCGAAGTTGTCGCCGCGCAGAACGGCGTCCTGCACCTCGGCGGGCAGTTCGCCCCACGGGGTGTCGAGGGAGAAGTCCAGGTCGCGGGCGAGCCCGTCGAGGAGCTTCTCGTAGTACTGGAACAGTCCCTTGCCCTGCGTGGTCCAGGGCAGCACGACGCCGTCCGCGATGCTGAGCTCGGGGTCGCCGAGCAGCAGGTCTGCGTCGACCGACATGCGCGTGCCGAGCCCGGAGCACTCAGGGCAGGAGCCGAAGGGCGCGTTGAAGGAGAATGTGCGCGGCTCGATCTCGGTGAGCTGCACGGGGTGGTTGTTGGGACAGGAGAGCTTCTCCGAGTAGCTTTGCCAAGCCTCGTCGCCCTCCCGGTCGACGTAGTTGATCTGCACGATGCCGTCGGTCAGCTTGAGCGCCGTCTCAAGGGAGTCTGTGAGCCGGCTCAGCAGGTCGGAGCCGGCGACCAGACGGTCGATGACCACGAAGATGTCGTGTTTGAGCTGCTTCTTCAGAACGGGCGGCTCGTTGAGCTGGATCGGGGTGCCGTCGACGATGGCGCGGGAATAACCGCCCGCTGCCAGTTCCTTGAACAGGTCGACGAACTCGCCCTTTTTCTGGGATACGACCGGGCTGAGCACCTGGTAACGGACGCCCTCATCGAGTCCCATCAGCTGGTCGGCGATCTGCTGCACGGTCTGTGCCTGGATGACCTCGCCGCAGACGGCGCAGTGCGGCACACCGATGCGCGCCCAGAGCAGCCGCATGTAGTCGTAGACCTCGGTGATGGTGCCCACGGTCGACCGAGGGTTGCGGTTGGTCGACCTCTGGTCGATGGAGACGGCAGGGCTCAGGCCCTCGATGAAGTCGACGTCGGGTCGGTCGACCTGGCCCAGGAACTGCCTGGCGTACGCGGACAGCGATTCGACGTAGCGCCGCTGGCCCTCCGCGAAGATGGTGTCGAACGCGAGCGAAGACTTGCCCGAGCCGGACAGTCCCGTGAAGACGACGAGCGAATCGCGCGGGATCTCGAGGTCCACGTTGTGCAGGTTGTGCACACGGGCACCACGAACGTTGAGTTTTGATCCGGTCTCTACCTTGGAAATTGACACCATTTGATTCTATGCAGCGTCACGCGTCCAACCCTGCGAATCAGCACGCCCTGAGCGAACAAATGTTCGAAGTCTACCCAGCCACGTCCAAACATCCGATCAGATGTGGCCGGCCTTCTCCATCTGGCGCAACTCGCGCTTCAGCTCGGACACCTCGTCGCGGAGCCGGGCCGCGAGCTCGAACTTGAGCTCCCCCGCCGCCTCGAGCATCTGGCCGTTCAGGTCGGCGATAATCGACTCAAGGTCGTTCGCGCCGTTCGCGGCCAGTCCCTGCCGGCGCGGAGTCGCCGCGACGCCCTTGCGGCGGGTGTCGCGACCGGCCAGGAGCTCGGCGGTGTCCGCCTCTTCCCGAGCGAGAACCTCGGTGATGTCAGCGATCCGTTTGCGCAGCGGGGTGGGATCGATGCCGTGAAGGGTGTTGTAGGCCACCTGCTTTTCGCGGCGGCGGTCGGTCTCGTCGATCGCGCGCTCCATCGAGGCCGTGAGCCGGTCGGCGTACATATGCACCTCGCCGGAGACGTTGCGGGCCGCGCGGCCGATGGTCTGGATCAGCGAGGTCGCCGAACGGAGGAAGCCCTCCTTGTCGGCGTCGAGGATGGCGACAAGCGAAACCTCGGGCAGGTCGAGCCCCTCGCGGAGCAGGTTGATGCCCACGAGGACGTCGTAGACGCCGGCCCGCAACTCAGTGAGGAGTTCGACGCGACGGAGCGTGTCGACATCCGAGTGCAGGTACCGCACCCGCACGCCGGCCTCGGTGAGGAAGTCAGTGAGTTCCTCGGCCATCTTCTTGGTGAGCGTGGTGACCAGGACGCGTTCGTTGCGGTCGACGCGCTTGTGGATCTCCTCGAGAAGGTCGTCGATCTGGCCCTTACTGGGCTTGACGATGATCTGCGGGTCGATCAGCCCGGTGGGACGGATGATCTGTTCAACGATGCCGTCGGCGATGCCCAACTCGTACTTGCCGGGGGTGGCGGAGAGGTAGACGGTCTGGCCGACGCGCCCCTTGAACTCCCCGAATTTGAGCGGTCGGTTGTCGAGGGCGCTCGGGAGCCGGAACCCGTGATCGACGAGTGTGCGCTTGCGCGAGGAGTCGCCCTCGTACATGGCGCCGATCTGCGGCACCGTGACGTGGGACTCGTCGATGACCATCAGGAAGTCGTCAGGAAAATAGTCGAGCAGGCAATGCGGCGCCTCCCCCGGTTGCCGCTGGTCGATGTGCCGGGAATAGTTCTCGATGCCGGAGCAGAAACCGATCTGCTCCATCATCTCCAGGTCAAACTGCGTGCGCATGCGCAGGCGCTGGGCCTCGAGCAGTTTGCCCTCGCGCTCCAGCTGCTCAAGCCGTTCGGCGAGCTCCTCCTGAATGGTGCCGATGGCGCGCTCCATCACGTCCGTGCTGGCCACGTAGTGCGAGCCGGGGAAGACGGCAACGGAGTCGAGCTTCCTCACGATGTCGCCGGTGAGCGGATGCAGGCTGTAGAGCGCCTCGATCTCGTCGCCGAACATCTCGATCCGGATGGCGAGTTCTTCGTACATCGGGATGATCTCGATGGTGTCGCCGCGCACCCGAAAGTGGCCGCGGGAGAAGTCGATGTCGTTGCGCTGGTACTGCATGGCAACGAACTTGCGGATCAGCCAGTCCCGGTTGACCTGTTGACCGACCTGTAGAGCGACCATGGCCTCGAGGTAGCCTTCGGGCGTGCCGAGGCCGTAAATGCAGGAGACCGTGGAGACCACGATGACGTCGCGCCGGCTGAGCAGGGAGTTCGTGGTGGAGTGCCGTAGGCGCTCGACCTCCGCGTTGATCGAGGAGTCCTTCTCGATAAAGGTGTCGGTCTGGGGCACATAGGCCTCGGGCTGGTAGTAGTCGTAATACGACACGAAGTACTCGACGGCATTGTTGGGCATCAGCTCACGGAATTCGTTCACGAGCTGCGCGGCGAGGGTCTTGTTATGGGCGAGCACCAGGGTCGGCCGCTGCACCTGTTCGATCAGCCAGGCCGTGGTCGCCGATTTGCCCGTTCCGGTGGCGCCGAGCAGCACGATGTCGGTCTCTCCGGCGTTGATGCGGCCGGCCAGCTCGGCGATCGCTGTGGGCTGGTCGCCGCTCGGCGTGTACTCGCTCACCACCTCGAACGGATTAACAGAGCGCGTGGGTTCCATGCTCGTCAGTCTACGGAGCGCCTCTGACAATGCGCTGCTGACCCTGACCCCGCACCTGGTCCCACAGCACGTCGACCTGCTCCAGGGTCTGCTCAAGAGTGCCGCCCGTGTCGATGACGACGTCGGCGATCCTGTGACGGTCGGCGTCACTGGCCTGGGCGCGGATCCGGCGCTCCGCTTCGCCGACATCCATCGCCCGCAGCTCCACCATGCGGCGCACCCGGGTCGGCTCGTCGGCCTGGGTGACGACGACGAGGTCGAAAGGGTGGTCGACGCCTGCCTCCACCAGCAGGGGCACGTCGTACACGACGATCGCGTTGCGGTCGGCATCTTCCGCCTCGCGGATCAGTGCGTTCGAGCGCGCACGCACCTCGGGGTGCACGATCGCGTTGAGGCGGTCCAACGCCTCCGGGTCGCGGAACACGACCGCGCCGAGCGCCACCCGGTTCAGGCTGCCGTCGGGCAGCAGCACCGCGTCACCGAAAGCATCCGCGATCTTGACAAGCCCCGGGGTGGCGGGCCCGACCACGACCCGCGCGAGTTGGTCGGCGTCGATGTGCACGGCCCCGTGCTGAACTAGCCGCCGCGCGACGGTGCTTTTTCCGGATGCGATCCCGCCGGTCAGTCCAATCAAGTACACACTTGCCATGCTAACGGCCCTCGATGGACGAACCGGCATCCGCCGGCGAAGCGAAAAAAAGGCCGCACCCCGGAGGGTGCGGCCTTCGGTCAGCTCGTTGCTAGTTGGAGCTGGAGAGCTTCTCGCGCAGTGCTGCGAGGGCCTCGTCGTCCGCGAGCGTGCCGGCGCCGGCCGTCTCGTTCGAGAAGGTGTTGCCTGCGGCGGACGGGACATCGCCGACGGCGGTGATCTCGTCGTTCGCGGAGGCAACCTGCTTCTTGTGGGCTTCCCAGCGAGCCTGGGCTGCAGCGTAGTCCTGCTCCCACTTCTCACGCTGGGTCTCGAAGCCTTCGCGCCACTCGTTGGTCTCCGGGTCGAAGCCCTCGGGGTACTTGTAGTTGCCCTGGTCGTCGTACTCGGTGAGCATTCCGTAAAGCGCCGGGTCGAACTCGGTGCCCTCGGGGTCGACACCGTCGTTGGCCTGCTTGAGGCTCAGCGAGATGCGGCGACGCTCGAGGTCGATGTCGATGACCTTGACGAAGACCTCGTCGCCGACCGACACGACCTGCTCGGCGAGCTCGACGTGCTTGCCGGAGAGCTCGGAGATGTGAACGAGTCCCTCGATGCCCTCGGCAACGCGAACGAACGCGCCGAACGGAACGAGCTTGGTGACCTTACCCGGTGCAACCTGGCCGATGGCGTGGGTGCGAGCAAAGACCTGCCACGGGTCTTCCTGCGTGGCCTTGAGGGAGAGCGACACGCGCTCGCGCTCGAGGTCGACCTCAAGGATCTCGACGGTGACTTCCTGGCCAACCTCGACGACTTCGCTGGCGTGCTCGATGTGCTTCCAGCTGAGCTCGGAGACGTGAACCAGACCGTCAACGCCACCCAGGTCGACGAACGCACCGAAGTTGACGATCGACGAGACAACGCCCTTGCGGACCTGTCCCTTCTGAAGGTTGTTGAGGAACGTGGTGCGGCTCTCGGACTGAGTCTGCTCGAGCAGCGCACGACGGGACAGCACGACGTTGTTGCGGTTCTTGTCGAGTTCGAGGATCTTGGCCTCGATCTCCTGGCCCAGGTACGGGGTCAGGTCGCGAACACGGCGCAACTCGATGAGCGAGGCCGGGAGGAACCCGCGGAGTCCGATGTCCACGATGAGGCCACCCTTGACAACCTCGATGACCGAACCGGTGACAACGCCATCCGACTCCTTGATCTTCTCAACGTCGCCCCATGCACGCTCGTACTGAGCGCGCTTCTTGGACAGGATGAGACGGCCTTCTTTGTCTTCCTTCTGAAGAACGAGGGCCTCAACCAGGTCGCCGACCTTGACGACCTCAGAGGGGTCGACGTCGTGCTTGATGGAAAGTTCGCGGGAGGGAATGACACCCTCGGTCTTGTAGCCCACGTCGAGGAGAACCTCGTCGCGGTCGATCTTCACCACGGTGCCCTCGATGAGGTCTCCGTCGTTGAAGAATTTCAGAGTCTTTTCGACCGCGGCAAGAAAGTCTTCAGCAGATCCAATGTCGTTGATGGCGACCTGCTTGGGTGCCCGTTCGGTCGTTGCGTTTGTCATGTAGTAGTTGCTCCAGGATGGACATAGTTCGGGCCACACACGGGAAAAACTCGTGCTCGTGCACCATGCATGGCGGTGGACAGTTCGTCACAAACGTGACAGTCGAGCTTAGCTGTTTGCGGGAGAGGCCGGCAACTTGCCCGTCCCCACCGAAACTACGCCGATCGACCCCGAACGTTAGCCGAGCATCGCCGCCTGGAGGGTGTCCAGGCCGACCCCGCCGAGATCGAGGGCCTTGCGGTGGAACTCCTTGATCGAGAAGGCGTCGCCCTCGCGCTCCCTGTACCTGTCCCGCAGCTGCTCCCAGATGCGCTGGCCGACCTTGTAGGACGGGGCCTGCCCCGGCCAGCCGAGGTACCGGTTCACCTCGAACTTGACAAAGCTCGCGTTCATGTTCACGTTCCGGCCCAGGAACTCCAAGGCGTAGTCGGCGGTCCAGGGGCCCGAACCGTCGGGCAGCTGCTTCTCGAGGTGCACGCCGATGTCGAGGACGACGCGGGCGGCGCGCATCCGCTGCCCGTCCAGCATGCCGAGACGGTCGGCCGGGTCGTCGAGATAGCCCAGCTGCTCCATCAGACGTTCCGCGTAGAGCGCCCAGCCCTCGGCGTGACCCGAGGTGCCGGCCAGCTGGCGGCGCCAGGTGTTCAGCTTGGCCCGGTTGTAGACGGCCTGGCCGATCTGCAGATGGTGGCCGGGCACGCCCTCGTGGTAGACGGTGGTCAATTCGCGCCAGGTGTCGAATTCGGTGATCCCGATCGGCACCGACCACCACATCCGGCCCGGGCGGGAGAAGTCGTCCGTAGGCCCGGTGTAGTAGATGCCGCCTTCCTGGGTGGGGGCGATCAGGCACTCGAGGCGTTTGATCTCGTCGGGGATGTCGAACTGGGTCTCGGAGAGCTCGGCGACGGCTCGGTCGCTGGTCTCCTGCATCCATTTCTGCAGGGCGTCGGTGCCGTGCAGCTTGCGGCTGGGTTCGGTGTCGAGGAACGCAATGGCCTCGGGCACGCTCGCGCCCGGCTTGATCAGGTCGGCGATGCTCTCCTGCTCGGCGACCATCCGCGCCAGCTCCTCCACGCCCCACTCATAGGTTTCGTCGAGGTCGATGGTCGCGCCGAGGAAACGGCGGGACTGCAGCAGGTAGAGGTCGCGACCGATGGCGTCGCGGGTGGGGGCCCTACCCTCGAGCTCGGTGCCGAGGAAGTCCGCCAGCGTTCCATAGGCCGCGGCCGCGGCACGCGCCCGGGTGTCGAGATCCTTGGCCAGCGAGGCCGGGAGCGCTCCCGTGTCGTGGCCGGCGTTGGCGGCGAACTCGGCGAAGAAGCCGTCGTTCGCCGCGTGGCGCCGGGCCTGCAGGATGACTTCCTGCACCTGACGCCGGGCAGGCATACTGCCGCGCTCGATGCCGAGACGCAGGGTCTGGATGTAGCCGTCGATGGCCCCGGGCAGGGCGCGCAGACGGGCGGAAACGGTGTCCCAGTCGGCGACGGTGGCGGTGGGCATCAGGTCGAAGACCTCCCGGATGCCCTGGACCGGCGACGCGATCACGTTCAGGTCGCGCAGCGGCAATCCGGCTTCGGCGCTCTCGACGTCGAGGGCGAGCGAGCTGCGCAGGTCGGTGCGGGTGACGACGTCGACGTCGTCGACGGCCGTGGCCGCGTCGAGGCGGATGATGAGGGATCGGGCCGCGTCGACCCTGCGGTCCAGGCCGTCCGGGGAGTAGTCGCCGAAGCGGCCGTCAACCTCGGTGCGGCCGATGTACGTGCCCACGGTCGGGTCGATGTCGACGAGGGTGTCCACCCAGTCCTCGGCGATCCGGTCGATCGCCGTGGGGGTGCGCTGCTTGTCGGTTGTCATGACCCGAGCCTAGAACACGCGCTCGACCGCGGGCGGAGCGCCGGACCTCGCATTCGGGCGGCTGGTAGTCGCTGCCTAGTGGGCGGCGGCATCCCAGTTGTCGCCGCGGCCGACCTGCACGTCGAGCGGCACCAACAGGTCCGCTGCGGTCTCCATCCGGTGCGTCACGACCTGGCGGAGCGCATCCCACTCCCCCGGGGCAACCTCAAAGATCAGTTCGTCGTGTACCTGAAGCAGCATGCGCGACTCCAAATTGCCGTCGACCAGGTCCACGGCGATCCCGTTCATCGCGATCTTCATGATGTCGGCGGCCGACCCCTGGATCGGCGCGTTGAGGGCCGCGCGCTCCGCGTTCTCGCGTACGACCCGGTTGGCGCTGTGCAGCTCGGGGAACGGGCGGCGGCGGCCGAATATGGTGGCCGTGTAACCATCTATTTTGGCCTGCTCGACGACATTGCGCAGGTAGTCGCGCACCGCGCCGAACCGGGCGAAGTAGTCTGTGATGAGCTGCTTGGCCTCCTTCGTCTCGATGCGCAGCTGCCGGGACAGCCCGAAGGCGCTCAGTCCGTAGGCCAGGCCGTAGGACATGGCCTTGACCTTAGAGCGCATCTCGTTCGTGACGTCTTCCGGCGCCACGCCGAACACGCTGGCGCCGACGAACCGGTGCAGGTCTTCGCCGGCGTTGAAGGCCTCGATCAGTCCCGCGTCGCCGGAAAGGTGCGCCATGATGCGCATCTCGATCTGCGAGTAGTCGGCGGTGAGCAGGCATTCGGCCCCGTTGGCCGCGTGGAATGCGGCCCGGATGCGGCGGCCCTCCTCGGTGCGCACCGGGATGTTCTGCAGGTTGGGGTCGGTGGAGGAGATCCGACCGGTGGCCGTGCCGATCTGCACGTACGTGGTGTGGATACGGCCCGTCTCGTCGATGGCCTTGTCCAGGGTCTCCACGATCTGGCGCAGCTTGGTGGCGTCGCGGTGCTGCAACAGCATGTCAAGGAACGGATGCGGGTTGCTGGCCTGCAGGTCGGCCAGAGCCCCGGCATCCGTGGAGAACCCGGTCTTGTTCGCCCGGGTCTTGGGCATGCCGAGCTGGTCGAACAGCACCTCCTGCAACTGCTTGGGTGAACCGAGGTTCACCTCGCGGCCGATCTCGGCGTAGGCGCCGGCGGCCAACCCGGCGGCGCGCTCGCCCAGCTGGCCGGACAGTGCCGACAACTGGTCATGGGAGACGGCGACGCCGGCCAGTTCCATGTCGGAGAGTGCCAGCAGGGTGGGCATCTCGATGGTGGTGAGCACCTCGCGGGACCCGTCGTCGAGCAGCGCGTCGATGGCCGCGGCCACCCGGAACGTGTACCAGGACTCCACCGGCACGCCCCCGGCCTCGTTCTCGGCCGGGATCAGCTGGTTGGGGTCGGTCACCGGCAGGGTTTCGCCCAGGTATCGCAAGACAAGGGTGGCGAGGGTTTTGTCCGGCACCCCGGGGCGCAGTAGCCAGCCCGCGATCAGGCTGTCGAACACCAGCCCCGAAAAGTCCAGGTTGCTGCGGCGGAGCGCCTTGATCTGGCTCTTGGCGTCGTGCATGATCTTGGGCGAGTCGCTGGCCAGCCAGGCCTCGAATGCGAGGTAGTCCGTGCGTCCGGGCTGCCAGGGCAGGTTTACCGACTCGGTCGGTCCGGACACTCCGAAGCCAATGGCCTTGCCCTCGTGTACCTCGACGGAGAGAGCGAGGCCCTGCGGGGAGGCGACCGCGGCCCGGGCGATCCACGCGGCC
This sequence comes from Cryobacterium sp. TMT1-19, assembly GCF_004403055.1. NCBI lineage: Bacteria > Bacillati > Actinomycetota > Actinomycetes > Micrococcales > Microbacteriaceae > Cryobacterium > Cryobacterium sp. TMT1-19. The sequence continues at coordinate 133,609 of NZ_SOHB01000010.1, read as the reverse complement.
AGCTCCTCGTCGAGCAGGTCCTGGGCGGCGGGGGCCTGAGGCGCGGCGACCAGCACTTCCTCCGGCACGACCACGGCGACGCCTTCGGTCGCGCCGGTGCCCTCAAGCTTGATCACGCGGTCAAGCAGGGTGCGAAACTCGAGCCGACCGAACACAGCGCGCACGGCCGGTTCGTCGATGGGGCACCGCACGAGGTCGGAGAGTTCCACCGGGAGGTCGAGGTCGGTGACGAGGTGGTTGAGCCGCCGGTTGCGGATCGCGTTCTCTTTCTGCTCGCGCAGGTTGTTGCCGACGACGCCCTTGATCTCCTCGGCGTGTTCCAGGATGCCGTCGAGGCTGCCGTAGAGGCCGAGCCACTTCACGGCGGTCTTCTCCCCCACCTTGGAGATCCCGATCAGGTTGTCGCTGGTCTCGCCGACCAGGGCCGCGACATCCGGGTATTGTGCCGGCTCGATGCCGTACTTCTCGCGCACCCGGGCCGGGTCGTAGCGGGTGAGCGCCGAGACGCCCTGGCTGGCCGGGTAGAGCAGGGTGACGTTTTCGTTGACGAGTTGGATCGTATCCCGGTCCCCCGAGACCACCAGGACATGGAAGCCTTCCTGGTTGCCGCGCACGGACAGTGTTGCGAGGATGTCGTCGGCCTCGAAGTCTTCCTTGGTCAGCGTCGTGATGTTCATCGCAGCCAGGGCCTCCTGCAGCAGCGGCACCTGCCCGATGAACTCGCTTGGCGTGCTGGCCCGCGTGCCCTTGTAGTCGGCGTATTCGCGCGTGCGAAAGGAGAACCGCGAGATGTCGAACGCCACGGCGATGTGCGTGGGCTTCTCGTTGCGTAGCAGACTGAGCAGCATGGACAGGAACCCGTGGATGGCGTTGGTGTGCTGCCCATCGTGGTTCTGGAAACTGTCCACGGGGAGGGCGTGGAACGCCCGGTAGGCCAGGGAATGGCCGTCGATGATCATCAGGGTAGGCTTTTCGGAATCTGACACAGAGACAGCCTACAAGCGTCATCCGGCGCGGGCAGGTGCAGCGACCGAAGGTGACTATGATCCACCAGACCACGGACGCCCTCGAGTGGGTCCAGCAGCGGGGAGCCGGCTCCCTGGCCGAAAAGATGGGCATCGAGTTCGTCGAGTTCACGATCGAGCGGGCCGTCGCACGGATGCCCGTCGAGGGCAACACGCAGCCCGCGATGCTCCTGCACGGTGGCGCCTATGTCGTGCTGGGCGAGTCGCTGGGCTCGATGGCCGCCAATCTGCACGCCGGTCCCGGCCGCCTGGCGGTGGGGATCGAGATCAATGCCACGCATACCCGGTCGGCGACGTCGGGCTTCGTCACGGGTGTCTGCACGCCGGTGCACCTGGGCCGTACGCTCACGACGCACGAGATCGCGGTCACGGATGATCAGGGCCGGCGCTGCTCGACGATCCGGATCACCAATCTGATCAAGGAACTGACGAACCGGCCCGAGGCGCAAGGCCCGAGGCGCGAAAAACGGCCAGGCATCAACCCCGAAGGGTGATCTGCCCGGCCGCCGAAGGTTACTTCTTGGCGCTGAGTTGCTCGATAATCGCCTGGGCGACGTCGTGCATGGTGAGCCGGCGGTCCATGGACGCCTTCTGGATCCACCGAAAGGCTTCGGGCTCGGTGAGCCCCATCTTCTCGTTCAGCAGGCCCTTGGCCCGGTCGACGAGCTTGCGGGTCTCGAAGCGCTCGACGAGGTCGGCCACCTCGGCCTCGAGGGTGATGATCTGGCTGTAGCGCGACAGCGCGATCTCGATGGCGGGCAGCAGGTCGTTCGGGGTGAACGGCTTGACCACGTAGGCCAGCGCGCCAGCTTCCGTGGCGCGCTCGACGAGTTCTTTCTGGCTGAACGCGGTCAGCAGCACGACGGGGGCGATGTGCGCCTTGGTGATGCGCTCGGCCGCGGAAATTCCGTCGAGGTGCGGCATCTTCACGTCCATGATGACCAGGTCGGGCCGCAGCTCGGTGGCCAGGGCGACAGCGGTTTCTCCGTCGCCGGCTTCACCGACCACCTCGAATCCGGCGTCACGGAGGATTTCGACGATGTCGAGGCGGATGAGGGACTCATCCTCGGCAACGACAACGCGGCGAGGAGGTACTGGGGTGGAGTCTTGGTCGGTCACGGGGGAAAGCCTACGGTATTCTGGAGCAGGTGTTGTGAGCCGGTGTGGCGGAATGGCAGACGCGGAGCACTCAAAATGCTTTGTTCGCAAGGACGTGTGGGTTCGAGTCCCACCACCGGTACCAGCACCCCCAGGCAGAAATTCCCGCCGAGACGGGCCGTTTCGGCTCTGCCGGGGCGTCAGCGCCAGTCGGCGCGTCGGCCGGCCTGTCAGCCCGTCAGCCCTCAGCGGGTCGCGCGGCATCGCCGCGCTGCATGTCCTCTTCCAGGAGCGCGGTGATCGACCGCAGCGTCTCCGGGGACACATCCCCGAGCGTGCGTGCCGCGAAGTTGACCACGCGCTGGGCACGCAGGCTTTTCACGAACGCGAGCTGGGAGTCGACGCGGTCGGGGAGGTCGCAGTCAGAGCCCAGCAGGTACTCCGGCGGGATACGGAAGAACTCGCCGATGCCCGTGAGCAGGTCGACGTCTGTCACGAGAGGCCCGTCCCCGGTGATCATGTAGGCCCACCGGGCTCGGGAGAGCGACAGGCCCCGCGCCTGCAGTCCCGCGGCGATCTGCTTGTAGGTGTGCGGCGTGTTGCCCTCGGCGACGACCACGTCAAGCAGGAGGTTGAGCTTGCGTGCCAGTTCCCGCTGCGGACTGATCGGTTCGCCGGGGATGCTGGGCCTGTCGTCGGCTGCTCGCGGGTCAATCACGATGTGTGGTCCTGTCGGGGTGTCACGGGGCGGGCAAGGGTGGTGACGATCGAAGCCGCGGCGGGGATGGCCCGCACGTGGTTCTCGGCGGCGTTGATCAGTGTCCGTTCGGACACCGTCAGGCTCTGGTCTGGGTTGAGGAGCAGGCTATCCCACACCTCGACATAACGCCGGTACAGGTGAGCGCCGGGAGCCCGCACGAGGAGCAGCCCGACGTGCGAGAGGTCGCGCTCGATGCTGAGCTCCGGAGATCCGGCCAGCAGGCGCTCCCACAACGGAGTGATCCGCCACAGCAGCACCCGGTCGCGGCTGGTCTTCAACAGGGCCTGGATACCCACTTCCATGGCAGTCAGACCTAGACCCAGGCCGAGGCAGACGGGAGCGGTGGCGAGGGCGATGTGGTACGCGGTGTAGGGCCACCCGTCAAAGGAGAAGTCCGGACTGAGAAGGGCTGCGGTCACGCTCGCGAAGCTGACGATCGTGTAGACCAGAGCCCCGAGGCAACCGAGCACAACGAGAGCGAGAGACGCCCGAGTGATCAACCGATGCTGAAGGCGCAGATCGGACACGCATGCCGCACCTACCGACACGGAGAAGAGGGCCATCGCAATCCACGTGGTGGACGAGTAGGCGGCGAAATCCCAACGATTCGGAAACGCCTCGTGGATCTGGTCTCGAAAACGCCAGTCTCCGCCGAAGAATAGGACAGCTTGGGCGGTGACAATTGCGCCGGTGACGAGTGCGGTCACCTGATTCCTACGCCGAGTGAGACCGCCCACGGACACGGCCTCCTGCACGATGCCGTCCAGGAGGCCAATGGTAACGATCGCCGTTGCATGAAAGCTGAAGTAGGCGACGTTGTCCCCACCCAGCAGTCCGTCGACGGCGTTGTACACGACGTAAGGCTGCAGGGTCATTGTCGTCCCGAAAGCAACGAGGACCCAAAAGAGACGGCGACGACGACCGCGAAGGACTGACGGCACGCACAATATTGTGGCGATCCAGATCAACGCCGACACCGACAGCAGGATGATCTGCACTACAGCACCCGGCCGAAACCGGTTCGGGGGCCGTTGGCCGTTTCGGCGCTGTCTCCGAGCATGATCAGGGCCAGCCGGTCGCCGATCGCCTCGGCTAGGGCTTCCTGCTCGTCGGTGAAGTTGCTGCGGGACAGCGCGTACGCGATCGAGTCGAGCGGGATGAGGGGTGCGAGCAGCGCGACCCGCTCGGCCGGCATCAGCTGCTTCTCATGCCGCAGGATCATGTGGCCGAACTCATGGTTGATGAACTGCTGGCGGTGCACGGCGGAGTCCGTCGGCGCATGGTGGATGCGCTCGAAATTCTCCCCGGCGACCTCGATCCACAGCCCACAGACTCCGGAGTCTACGAGCCGCGGACTCGCCGCACGAATCAGGATCGCCTTGCCGCGCAGACCTTCCATGTACCGGTGCAGCGTCGCGGCGGTCAGCGGACGCGGGAGGGTGAGGGTGGCCACCAGTTCGCGCGCCCGCTCGGTGCGTGCTTCGTAGTTCACGTCCTGCTCCCCCCCCCTGTGCGCCGCTGTCCCGTGGCGCCGGACCGTGACATTAGACATGTCCAACAGGTGCTAGCCTGACATGTGGTTGGACATGTCCACGCTACCGGGTCGGGGGACCCGCGCACGCCACGGACCGTCCAGTCGCGCTCCGGTTCGGAGTGTTCACGCGCACAGCCTCATGGGCGACACTGAAGGGGAACAGGGTGTCGCCCGGGGGCGGTGGGTCACAGAATCACGGCGTTTGGATGTGCCGCGCAGATTTGACAGCACGAGAAAGCCCCGCCACCCGAAGCCGGGCGGCGGGGCTTTCTCCGTCGCGGCGCTACTTCTTCGCGTACGCCGGGTGAACTTCATTGTGGGCATCGCCGACGCGGTGCACACGGATGTCGTTCGTGGAACCCGCGATTCCGGGAGGGGAACCGCTGATAACGACGACCTTGTCACCGAGCTGCGCCAGACCCTGGCCCAGCAGGATGTCATCCACCTGTCCGAACATGGCGTCCGTGTGGGTGACCCGGTCGACCAGGTAGGTCTGGATGCCCCAGGTGAGGGCCAGTCGACGACGGATACCGGGCTCCGGGGTGAAAGCCAGCATGGGGATCTTCGACCGCAGCCGGGACATCCGTCGGGCCGAGTCACCGGACTCCGTGAAGATGCACAGGAACTTCGCTTCGACGAACTCGGCGACCTCGATGGCGGCGAGGGTAATCGCACCGCCCTGGGTACGCGGCTTGTTCGTCAGCGGAACGATACGCTCCAGGCCGTGGTCCTCGGTCGACGCGACAATCCGCGCCATCGTCTGGACCGTGACGACGGGGTATTCGCCGACGCTGGTCTCGCCACTGAGCATGACCGCATCCGCGCCGTCGAGCACGGCGTTGGCGACGTCAGACGTCTCCGCGCGGGTCGGCACCGGGCTGTGGATCATGGACTCGAGCATCTGCGTCGCCACGATGACCGGCTTGGCCATGCGACGAGCGAGCTCGACCGCCTGCTTCTGCACGATCGGAACGGCCTCGAGCGGCAGCTCCACGCCCAGGTCTCCACGGGCCACCATGATGGCGTCGAACGCGTCGACGATGCCCTCGAGGTTCTCCACGGCCTGCGGCTTCTCGATCTTCGCGATCACGGGAACGCGGCGTCCTTCTTCGGCCATGATCTCGTGCACGCGGGTGATGTCGGCGGCGTCCCGAACGAACGACAGCGCGATCAGGTCCGTGCCGAGGCGGAGGCCCCAGCGCAGGTCGGCCTCGTCCTTTTCGGACAGGGCCGGCACGTTGACGGCGACACCGGGCAGGTTGATGCCCTTGTTGTTCGACACGGGGCCGGCAACGATCACCTTGGTCGTCACGACGGTGTCGTTCGTGGCCACCACCTCGACCTTGACCTTGCCGTCGTCGATCAGCAGGAAGTCGCCGGGCTTGACGTCCTGGGGCAGGCCCTTGTACGTGGTGCCGGAGAGTTCCTTGGTACCCAGGATTTCTTCTGTGGTGATCTTAAAAATGTCTCCGAGGGCCAGTTCGTAAGGGCCGCCTTCGAATTTTCCGAGACGGATCTTCGGTCCCTGCAGGTCGACCATTACGGCGACGGCACGACCGGAGTCGTTCGCTGCTTTGCGTACATTCGCATAAACACCCTCGTGGACCTGGTAGTCCCCGTGGCTCAGGTTCATCCGGCAGACGTCGACACCGGCATCGATAAGGGAACGAATTTGATCGTAGCTGGCTGCTGCCGGCCCGAGCGTGGCGACAATTTTGGCGCGTCTCATTCTGAAAAAACTCCGGTTTCCGCGCTGTTTCGGCGCATATTCTCTGTTGATGGTTGGGAGACCACGGGGTGGTGGATCTCTTGGAATCGAATCACTGGATCAGTGACCAATCAGATTGCGAAGGCATGATCGGTCGGTTTGACCGGTGCAGGCAGTTGCGTCTCGCCTTCGAGGAATTTGTCGACGGCTGCCGCAGCAGCCCGACCTTCGGCGATCGCCCAGACGATGAGCGACTGGCCACGGCCGGCATCACCAGCAACGAACACGCCTTCATGGCTGGTCTGGTAATTAACGTCACGCTCGACATTACTCCGCCCATCGACCGGCACGTGCAGCTGGTCGGTCAGCTCGCGTGATTCAGGACCGGTGAAGCCCATGGCCAGGAGAACCAGATCCGCAGGGATCTCGCGCTCCGTTCCGGCCTTGGGCACCCGGCGTCCGCCCCGGAATTCGGTCTCGGCCACGCGGATGGCGCGCACCTCGCCCGCCTCGTTGGCCAGGAACTCCACCGTCGACACCAGGTACTCGCGGTTGCCGCCCTCTTCGTGGGCGCTCGACACCTCGAACAGCGTCGGTGACAGCGGCCACGGCTGGTGTTCCGCCCGTTCCGTGCCCGGTTGGCGGCCGATGGCGAGATTCGTGACGGATGCCGCGGCCTGGCGGTGCGCGGTACCGATGCAGTCGGCACCGGTGTCGCCGCCGCCGAGTACGACCACGTGCTTGCCCTCGGCGGTGATCTGCTGGTCGACCGTGTCGCCGGCGCCGACCCTGTTCTGCTGCACGAGGTATTCCATGGCGAAGTGCACTCCGGGCAGGTCGCGCCCGGGGATCGGCAGGTCGCGGGGTACCAGGGCCCCCGTGGCGACCACCACAGCGTCATAGCGGGCCCGGAGGTCATCCCAGGTGATGTCGACGCCGATGGTGACGCCTGCGCGGAAGCGGGTCCCCTCGGCCGTCATCTGGCCGAGTCGGGTCTCGAGGTGCTTCTTCTCCATCTTGAAGTCCGGGATGCCGTAACGCAAAAGCCCGCCGATCCGGTCGTCGCGCTCGAAGACCGCCACCGTGTGACCGGCCCGCGTGAGCTGCTGCGCGGCCGCGAGGCCGGCCGGGCCAGAGCCGACGACCGCGATCGTCTTGCCGGTGAGGCGTCCGGGCGGCTGGGGCTGCACCCATCCGTTGGCGAAGGCCTGGTCGATGATGGAGACCTCAACCTGCTTGATCGTGACCGGCGGCTGACTGATTCCGAGAACGCAGGCCGACTCACAGGGTGCCGGGCAGAGGCGCCCGGTGAACTCCGGGAAGTTGTTGGTGACATGGAGACGTTCGATGGCCTGTCGACCCTCGTCCCGCCAGGTGAGGTCGTTCCATTCCGGAATGATGTTGCCGAGCGGGCAACCCTGCTGACAGAACGGCACACCGCAGTCCATACAGCGGCCGGCCTGGCGTTTCAGTTGCGTCGCGTCGCCCTGCTCGTAGACCTCTTTCCAGTCCATCAGACGAACGGATACGGGACGGCGGGCCGGAAGTTCCCGGTCCGTGGTCTTGAGGAATCCTTTCGGATCAGCCATTGGTTGCCTCCAGAATGCGGTTCCAAACGACGACGCCATCGGGGTCGAGGCCCTCGTCGACGGCGGTCTGCCTGGTTGCCAGGACGGCCGCGTAGTCGCGCGGTAGCACCTTGACGAATGTGGACATGGTGGTCTCGAAATCGGCCAGCAGCCGGGCCGCCAGGGCGGACTCGGTCTGGTCATGATGCTGTCCGAGCAAGTCGCGCACGATCTCGCGGTCCGCGCCGCCGAGCGGCAGAAGTGTAAGTTCGCCGGAGTCGAGGGCCTGCCGGTTGACATCCTCGGTACGAAGACCGTAGACGTAGGCGGTTCCGCCAGACATACCGGCACCCAGGTTGCGCCCCGTTTCGCCCAGGATGACCGCCAGTCCCCCGGTCATGTATTCGAGGGCGTGATCTCCGACGCCCTCGACGACGGCGGTGGCCCCGGAGTTGCGCACCAGGAAGCGTTCGCCCACGATGCCGCGGATGAACATGCTGCCCTGGGTCGCGCCGTAGCCGATGACGTTACCGGCGATCACGTTCTGCTCGGCCGGGAACAGGCTGCCCCGGTCGGGTCGCACGGTGATCTGGCCACCGGAGAGACCCTTGCCGACGTAGTCGTTGGAGTCACCCTCGAGCCGCAGGATGATGCCGCTCGGCAGGAACGCGCCGAAGGACTGTCCGGCGCTGCCGGTGAGGGTGACGTCGATGGAACCGGACGGCAGCCCGTTCTCGCCGTGGCGCACGGTGACCTCGTGGCCGAGCATGGTGCCCACGGCCCGCTCGGTGTTTCGGATGGGCAGGGAGATCGAGACCTGCCCACCGTGTTCAAGCACACTGGCGCTCTGCCGGATCAGTTCGTTGTCGAAGTGGAGCTCGAGTTCGTGCTCCTGAGGGCGACCGGACTGCCGGGGCTCCCCCGCGGAGAAGTCCGGACCGACGAGGACGGGCGACAGGTCGAGTCCCGAGGCCTTCCAGTGCGTAAGCGCCCCGTTGACGTCGAGCACCTCCCGGTGGCCGATGGCCTCGTCGAGGCTGCGGAATCCGAGCTCGGCGAGGTACTCGCGCACCTCCTGAGCGATGAACTCGAAGAAGTTGATCACGTGCTCGGCCTTGCCAGTGAAACGTTTGCGCAGCTCGGGATTCTGGGTGGCCACCCCGACGGGGCAGGTGTCCAGGTGGCAGACGCGCATCATGACGCAGCCCTCCACGATCAGCGGGGCGGTCGCGAAGCCGAACTCCTCGGCGCCGAGCAACGCTCCGATGATGACGTCACGGCCGGTCTTCAACTGGCCGTCGACCTGCAGCACGACCCGGTCGCGCATCCCGTTGAGCATCAGGGTCTGCTGCGTTTCGGCCAGGCCGAGTTCCCAGGGGGTCCCCGCGTGCTTGAGGGAGTTGAGCGGGCTCGCGCCGGTTCCGCCGTCGTGACCGGAGATGAGAATGACGTCGGACAGGGCCTTGGCCACTCCGGCGGCGACCGCGCCGATACCGGACTGGCTGACCAGCTTGGTGTGGATGCGCGCGGCCGGATTCGCCCGCTTCAGGTCGAAGATCAACTGTTTGAGGTCTTCGATCGAGTAGATATCGTGGTGCGGGGGCGGCGAGATCAGGCCGACGCCGGCGGTCGCGTGCCGGGTGCGGGCGATCCACGGGTAGACCTTCGTGGGCGGCAGCTGGCCGCCCTCGCCGGGCTTGGCTCCCTGCGCCAGCTTGATCTGGATGTCGTCGGCGTGGGACAAGTACATGCTGGTCACACCGAACCGGCCGGATGCCACCTGCTTGACGGCGCTGCGTCGCTCCGGGTCGAGCAGACGGTTAAGGTCTTCTCCACCCTCACCAGTGTTGGACTTGCCGCCGAGGCGGTTCATTGCGATGGCGAGGGTCTCGTGCGCCTCGGCGGAGATCGATCCGTAGCTCATCGCCCCCGTCGCGAAGCGCTTCACGATCGAGGAGATCGGTTCCACCTCGTCCAGCGGCACGGGGTGGCGCTTGCCGGTGGTGAAGGTGAACATGCCGCGCAGCGTCATCAGGCTCGTCGCCTGGTCGTCGACGAGTTTCGTGTACTCGCGGAAGATGTCGTAGCTGCGCGTGCGGGTGGAGTGCTGAAGCCGGAAAATGGTGTCCGGGTTGAACAGGTGCGGAGACCCGTCGCGGCGCCACTGGTACTCACCTCCGGTCGCGAGGCGTTCGTGCGCGGTGACCGCGGCATCCTCGGGGTAGGCGGCCCGGTGCCGGGCCTCATTCTCGGCCGCGACCACCTCGATCCCGATGCCGCCGAGCTTGCTCGTGGTGCCGGTGAAGTACTGGTCGATGAATTCCTGGCTCAGTCCCACGGCCTCGAAGGTCTGCGCGCCGGCGTAGGAGGAGACGGTCGAGATCCCCATCTTGGACATGATCTTGAGCACGCCCTTGCCGAGGGCCTTGATCACGTTGCGCACGGCCTGTTCGGGCGTGACGGTCGTGATGTAGCCACTGCGCACCAAATCCTCGCACGTTTCCATCGCAAGGTACGGGTTCACGGCGGATGCGCCGTAGCCGATCAGGAGGGCGACGTGGTGCACCTCGCGCACATCGCCGGCCTCGACCACGATGCCGACCTTCATGCGGTTCTCGGTGCGGATCAGGTGGTGGTGAACCGCGGCAATCATCAGCAGCGACGGGATCGGGGCCAGGTCCTTGTTGGAATCCCGGTCGGACAGGACGAGGAACATCGCGCCGTCGTCGATGGCGGCGTCGGCCTCGGCGCACATCTCCTTGATGCGGGCCTCGAGGGCGTCCGGCCCGTCTTCGAACCGGTAGAGCCCGCGAATGGTCCTGGTGGTGCGGCTGCCCGGTGCGGTGTCGATGTGCTGGATCTTCGCCAACTCGTCGTTGTCGATCACGGGGAAGTCGAGCACGACCTGCCGGGCGTGCTCGGGGCCCACCGAGAGGAGGTTGCGTTCCGGACCGAGCCCGAGCTTGAGGGACGTGACAACTTCCTCGCGGATCGAGTCGAGCGGCGGGTTGGTCACCTGGGCGAACTGCTGCGTGAAGTAGTCGAAGAGCAGCCGGGGTCGGTCGCTGAGCACGGCGATGGGGGTGTCGGAGCCCATCGCGCCGAGCGGTTCCCCGCCGAGGCGAGCCATCGGCGCGAGCAGGATGCGCACCTCCTCCTCGGTGTAGCCGAAGGTGCGCTGGCGGCGCACGACGGATGCCGGCGGGTGAACGATGTGCTCCCGCTCGGGCAGATCCTTGAGGTTGATGCGCCCGGCGTCCAGCCAGGTTCCCCACGGCTCGCTGGCCGCGAGGTCGGCCTTGATCTCGTCGTCTTCGATCAGGCGTCCGGCGACCGTGTCGACCAGAAACATCTTGCCGGGACGCAGGCGGCCCTTGCGCACCACCCGGTTGGGGTCGATGTCGAGTACCCCGATCTCGCTGGCGAGCACGACGAGGCCGTCGTCGGTGATGAGGTAGCGGCCGGGGCGCAGCCCGTTGCGGTCGAGGGTGGCGCCGACGAGGGATCCGTCGGTGAACACGATCGCGGCCGGGCCGTCCCACGGCTCCATCAGCATGGAATGGTACTCGTAGAACGCACGGCGTTCGGCGTCGAGGTCGGTCTGGTTCTCCCAGGCCTCCGGCACCATCATCATGACGGCGTGCGGGAGCGAACGCCCCGACAGGCTGAGCAGCTCAACGACCTCATCGAACGAGGCCGAATCGCTGCCGCCGGGGGTGACGATCGGGAGCAGCGGCGCCAGGTCGCCGAGCAGGTCGGATTCGAGCTGCGACTGGCGCGCCTGCATCCAGTTGCGGTTGCCCTGAACCGTGTTGATCTCGCCGTTGTGCGCGATCATGCGGAACGGCTGCGCGAGCGGCCAGGACGGGAACGTGTTGGTGGAGTAGCGGGAGTGCACAAGGGCGAGCTTGGAGACGAAGCGCGGATCGGACAGGTCCGGGTAGAACGGCTCCAGCTGAAGCGTCGTGACCATACCCTTGTAGACCACGGTGCGACAGGACAGTGAGGCGAAGTAGATCTCCAGCTCGCGTTCGGCACGCTTCCGCAGCCTGACGGCCTGGCGGTCCAGCGCGATGTCGCCGAGCGTGTCGCCGGCCTCGGTCGTGCGGGCGCTCTGCACGAACAGTTGCTGGATGGCCGGCATGGCCGCGCGCGCCAGGGTGCCGACCTCGTCGGGGCGCACGGGAACTTCGCGCCAGCCGAGGATCACCAGTCCCTCTTCGAGGGCGATCCGGTTGATCTGGCGCTTGATGCCGCTGCGCTTGGTGGGATCGATCGGCAGGAACACATTTCCGACGGCGTAGCAGCCCGCCGTGGGCAGGGCGAAATCGGTGACCGACCGCAGGAACTCGTCGGGAACCTGAGTGATGATGCCCGCGCCGTCTCCGGTGCCGGCATCCGATCCGACCGCACCGCGGTGCTCGAGGTTGCGCAGCGCGTCGAGGGCGAGGGTGATGATGTCGTGCCCGGCGGTGCCCCGAAGCGTGGCAACCATGGCGAGGCCGCAGGCATCGCGCTCATCGGCCGGGTTGTACAGGCCCTGCGGCTTCGGCACTGCGCTGAAGCGCGAGAAGAGGGGTGTTTGCGGCATTGGACCGTCCTCACAAAAATAACTGGCGAGTGGGGACGACGCTGGCCCGCTCAGGTAGACATGTGCGCGGCGGCCCGTCATACCGGGTCACAAGCCGTGGAACAGGTTGGAGTCAACCTGAGCCTAAAGGCGCGAGTTGCTGGTGCTTGTGGCTGCAACGTCGTCTGATCCGGCGGGACCGACGGCCTCATCACCGTGATCCTCGGGGTCCGAATCAAACTCATTAGATTCTACCTCAGCGTCGGGCCCCTTCCACTCGCGGCCGGGAATGTACACGCTCGCGGGCAGGCCCGTGTGGCGCTTGCTCTGCACGACGATCAGGATGATTCCGAGCAGGATGGCGGCGAAAGCGGCCCACACATTGGTGCGGAGGCCGAAGAACATCTCGCTCGGGTCGACCCGGATCGATTCGAAGAAGCTGCGGCCGAGGCCATACCAGATCAGGTAGACGCCGAAGGCCTTGCCCCAGCGGAGCGCGACCTTGCGTTCGATCGCGAGGATCAGGACGACGCCGACCACGTTCCAGATCATCTCGTAGAGGAAGGTTGGGTGAAACAGCGTTTCGGGGGGAAGTCCGATCGGGAGGGCCGGGTTCGCCGCGGAAACCTCGAGGCCCCAGGGCAGGTCGGTCGGCAGACCGAAGAGCTCCTCGTTGAACCAGTTGCCGAGACGGCCCATGGCCTGCGCCACGAGCATCCCCGGTGCCAGGGCGTCCGCGAAGGCCCAGAACCGGATGCCCGAGATGCGGCAGCCGATGTAAGCGCCGACGGCCCCGCCCAGGAGCGCTCCGAAGATGGCGTTGCCGCCGTTCCAAATGGCGAACACCTCGAGAGGGTTGGCACCCTCGAAGAAGTAGTCGGAGGGGTGCGTGAACACATGGTAGAAGCGCGCGCCGACGATGCCGAGCGGAACGGCCCACAGGATGATGTCCAGCACCACGCCCGGCTCGCCGCCGCGCGCAGACAGTCGGCGGCTCGTCATGACGGTGGCGGCGATGATCCCTGCCAGAATGCAGAGGGCGTAGGCGTGGATGGTGAACGGGCCGAGGGTGAACGAGCTCCATTCGGGGCTCGGGCTCGGGATGCTCAGAAGAAAAGACACCTGGGGACTACCTTTCATCGTGGCGCCGGGGAGGCCCCGTGACCGCCTCGGTCAACTTACCTTAGCTTTGGGGTGCTTCGATGGCGGGGATCAGACGGCGGGGCGCAGATCCCGGGCACTGGCCGCGAGGTCACGGGTGAGGGCGGCCAGGGCCGGCACTCCCCCGTCGGACAGTGCCTTGACCAGGGCGGAACCGACGATGGCGCCATCGGCGTAGGCGAGGATCTCCCGCACCTGCTCCGGGGTGGAGATACCGAGTCCGACGCACGCGCTGGTGGATCCGACGGCGCGGAGGCGGTCGACGAGCACCCGCGCGGCGGAGTCCACGTCGCCACGGGCGCCGGTGATTCCCATGGTGGAGGCCGCGTAGACGAAGCCGCGGCTGGCGTCCACTGCCTGACGCAGCCGGGCGTCGGACGACGACGGGGCGGCGAGGAAGACACGGTCGAGTCCGGTTCGCGTGCTGGCTCCCACCCAGGCGGCCGCGTCGTCGGGGATGAGGTCGGGCGTGATCAGCCCGGCGCCTCCCGCCGCGAGCAGGTCATCGGCGAACCGGTCCACGCCGTACTGCATGATCGGGTTCCAGTAGGTCATGACCAGAACGGGCACGTTCACCTGGGCAGTGATCGCCGCGACGGCCTCGATCCCGTGCCGCAGCCGGAAGCCGTTGGACAGAGCCTGCTGGGTGGCCGCCTGGATCACTGGCCCGTCCATGACGGGATCGGTGTACGGCAGGCCCAGCTCGATGACGTCGACACCGTTCTGCGCGAGTGCCACGGCCGCGTCGATGCTCTCGGTCAGGGTGGGGAACCCGACGGGCAGGTAGCCGATCAGAGCACCGCCGCCCTCGGAGCGGCGACGGGCGATTGTCGCCTCGACCGTGCTCGTCGTTCCGGTCGTGGGGCCCGTACCTGTTTCCGTGCTCATGACTGTTCCGCGCCCTTGTCGAGCAGGTCGAAGTACCGACCCGCGGTTTCCATGTCCTTGTCGCCGCGTCCGCTGAGGTTTACCAGGATGGTGGCGTCAGGTCCGAGCTTCTTGCCGAGGTCCAAGGTGCCGGCGAGGGCGTGCGCCGACTCGATGGCGGGGATGATGCCCTCCGTGCGGCTGAGCAGCCGGAGGGCGCTCATCGCCTCGTCATCGGTGACCGGCAGGTAGGTGGCCCGGCCGATACTGGCGAGCCACGCATGTTCCGGGCCCACCCCCGGGTAGTCCAGACCCGCAGAAATGGAGTGCGACTCCACGGTCTGACCGTCTTCGTCCTGCAGCAGGAAGCTGCGGGCGCCGTGCAGGATGCCGGGGCGCCCCTTGGTGATCGTCGCCGCATGGCGCAGGGTCTCCGCGCCGTCACCGCCGGCCTCGTAGCCGACCAGGGCCACCTCCGGGTCGTCGAGGAACGCGTGGAAGATACCCATGGCGTTCGAACCACCGCCGACGCAGGCGGTGACCGCGTCGGGGAGGCGGCCGGTGAGGTCCAGCACCTGCTGGCGGGCCTCCTCGCCGATGATCTTCTGGAAGTCGCGCACCATGGCCGGAAACGGATGCGGCCCGGCGACGGTACCGAAGATGTAGTTGGTGGTCTCAACGTTGGTGACCCAGTCACGCATGGCGTCGTTGATGGCGTCTTTCAGGGTGCGGGACCCGGTCTTGACCGGCACGACCTCGGCGCCGAGCAGTCGCATCCGGGCCACATTCAGGGCCTGGCGCTCCGTGTCGACCTCGCCCATGTAGACGACGCAGTCGAGCCCGAACAGGGCGGCGGCCGTCGCGGCCGCCACGCCATGCTGCCCGGCGCCCGTCTCGGCGATGACGCGGGACTTGCCGATGCGCTTGGTGAGAAGAGCCTGGCCGAGCACATTGTTGATTTTGTGCGAGCCGGTGTGGTTGAGGTCTTCCCGCTTGAGGATGATGCGGGCACCGCCGGCGTGCGCGGCGAACCGGGGCACCTCGGTGATGATGGACGGGCGCCCGGTGTAGCTCCGGTGCAATTCCATCAATTCGGCCGCGAAGGCCGGGTCCTGCCGTGCCAGAGCGTACTCGTCGGTCAGCTCGTCGAGGGCAGCCACGAGGGACTCCGGCACGAACCTCCCGCCGAAGTCGCCGAAGTACGGGCCTGCTTCTGTTCTGAGGGACGTTGACATTTAAACCGCCAGGAATTCGGAGAGGGTTCGGATGGGATCGTTTGTGACGAGGGCCTCGCCGACGAGCACGATGTCGGCGCCGGCGGCGCGGTAGTGCGCCACGTCGGCGGCGGTCTTGACGGCCGATTCGGCGACGCGGACGACGCCCGAGGGGATCCGGTCCGCGAGCCTGCCGAACAGGTCCTGATCGAGTTGGAACGTGGACAGGTCGCGGGCGTTTACCCCGACGAGGCTTGCGCCAATGGCCAGGGCACGGTCGACCTCCTCGGCGCTATGGGTCTCGACCAGCGCGGTCATGCCGAGCTGGCGCACGAGGTCGTGCAGGGAGACCAGGGTGGTCTGGTCGAGTGCGGCGACGATGAGCAGAACCATGTCGGCACCTGCCGCCCTGGCCTCGAAGACCTGGTACGGCAAGCCGATGAAGTCTTTACGCAGCACCGGGATGCGCACGGCGGATCGCACTTGCTCGAGGTCTGACAGGGAGCCGAGGAACTTGCGACCTTCGGTGAGCACGCTGATCGCGCTGGCGCCGCCGAACTCGTAGGAGACGGCGAGGGCGGCAGGGTCCGAAATCTCGGCCAGGGTGCCCCGGGACGGGCTGGCGCGCTTGACCTCCGCGATGATCTTGACCTGATCGGCGGGTGCGAGCACCGCCAGGGCATCGATCGCGGGAGTTTGGTCGAGAGCGGTTGCCTCGACGATGGCGAACGGACGGGCGGCCCGACGAAGTTCAGCGTCGGCGACGGCCCCGGCTAGAAGATCAGACAGCACTCGACTAGTGGCCCAGGTGAGCCGTATCGGCTACGCCGTAACCGATTTTGGCGAGGATCCGGCCGACCAGCAGGCCAACCACCAGCAGGCCGACGGATGCCCAGACGAGCCAAGGGATCACCAGAAAGAAGGCAACGGTGCCGATCGCGACGGCGAGAAGCATGATGGTGACGGCGGTCCAGGCCGCGATCGAATGGCCTTCACCTGGGTCTACCGATTCAAAGCTCATGATTCTCCTCTTGTGCGCTGACGGACAAGTCAAGTCTAGCGGCCCCACGGTTCCCCGGCCTCCCCAGCGCACCAGGTGAAACCGGGAATCAGGTCTCGATTCACTGCGGGGTGGTAGGGTCTTCGCCGCGGCTCAGCCCGTCCCAGTCGTCGATGGCGTCACGTTCGGGTGCGGAAACGTCCGCGGCGTCGGAATCGCCGGCATCCGTCGCCTCGGCCGACTCGGCCGACTCGGCCGCTTCGAATCGCACGGCCTGGTAGCGGGACGTCGGTCCGGGCCAACGCCGGGACGTGACGAGCACCCCGACCCCGGCGCCGCCCATGACCACGCCGGCGAGCAGCGCGATGAACGGCCACGGGGTCACGGCCGCTGAGGCGACGGCGTCGACGACCGAGTCTGCGCCGGAGATTCCGGTGGCATCGGTGACCGCGCCGGCACTGGCCGCCGCCGGATCGGTGACGGCCAAAATAGCCGAAAGGCACACGGAGAAGCCGAGCAGAACCTGAAGCAGGCCGAGGACCACCCGGATGCCGGGACCGGCGATGCTCAGGGCACCGGCGAGGGCCAGTCCGGCGAGGGCAAGGGCTGTCACCCCGGGGGCGGCCGTGGAGCCGGACACCTCGAGGCTGTGCACAGCCGAGCCGGACTGCTCCACGATGACGTTCACCCAGACCTGGGTCCAGGCCAGCAGGGCCAGACCGCTGGCCGCCAGCATCACGAGGATGTGCCCGAGCTTGAGGCGCCGTGCGGATGCCACCTAGCGCACCCGCTTCATGGCGTTCGCGACCGCGACTGCGCGAAGGGGCGCCGCGGCCTTGTTCTGCGACTCCTGGTATTCCGACGCCGGGTCGGAGTCCGCGACGAGGCCGCCGCCGGCCTGCACGCGGGCGACGCCATTCATGATCGTTGCGGTCCGAATGGCGATGGCCAGGTCCGCGTCCCCGGCGAACCCGAAGTAGCCGACCACCCCCCCGTACACGCCGCGCTGCGCGGGCTCGAGCGCGTCGATGATCTCGAGGGCGCGCGGTTTCGGGGCCCCGGAGAGAGTGCCGGCCGGGAACGTGGCGCGGAAGACGTCGATCGCGGACCGGCCCGGCAGCAGGTTCCCCTCCACCGAGGAGACGAGGTGCATGATGTGGCTGAACCGCTCGATGCGCATGAACTCGGTCACCTCGACCGAGCCGGGTGCACACACCTTGAGCAGGTCGTTGCGGGCCAGGTCCACGAGCATCAGATGCTCGGCGCGTTCCTTGGCGTCACCCGCGAGCTCGGCTTCGAAGTCGGCGTCGGCCTCCGGGGTCGTGCCGCGCGGCTTCGAGCCCGCGATCGGATGCGTGAACACGCGTTCGTTCTGCACCTTCACCAAGGCCTCCGGGGAGGAGCCCACGATCCAGTAAGTCTCCTTCTCCGGCGATTCCAGGCTCAGCAGGTACATGTAGGGCGACGGGTTGAGGCTGCGCAGCACCCGGTAGACGTCGATGGGGTCCGCCGTGCACTCCTGGTCGAACCGCTGGGAGACGACCACCTGGAACACGTCACCGTCGACGATGTGCTCCTTGGCGACGTCGACAGCGGCGAGGAAGTCCTCACGTCGGGTGCGGTTCGTCGGGGAGGCGGGCGTGGCGAGGTCGACCTCTGCGAGCCAGGTCTCGGAGGGCTCGGCCAGGCGAGACTGCAGGGCGTCGAGCCGGTCCTGGGCGGCGGCCCAGAGGGCATCCGGTTCGTCGTGGCCGTCGTTCAGAACGTTGGCAATGAGCTGCACGGTGCCGAATTTGTGGTCGATCACGACGAGGTCGGCCACGAAGCTGAAGGCCTGGCCCGGCACGTCGTAGTCCGCCGGCGGGCGATTCGGCAGGCGCTCGATCTGGCGGATCGCCTCCCAGCCGATGAATCCGACGAGGCCGCCGGTCAGGGGTGGGTGGCCGGGCATCCGCGGGGTTTCCCAGCGTTCGTGGAGGGCCGCGAGAGCCGCCAGCGGGCCGAGGCCGGTGGCGTCGCCGAGGGCGCGCTCAGCCGAGAGGCCATAGTCGAGCCAGCGGGTCTCGTCGCCCTGCTGGGTGAGCACGCCGAACGAGGACACGCCCACGAACGAGAACCGCGACCAAATGCCGCCCTGCTCGGCGGACTCGAGGAGAAAGCTACCGGGCTGGCCGGCAGCGAGCTTGCGGTAGATGCCCACCGGGGTTTCGCCGTCGGCGAAGAGTTCGCGCACCACGGGGAACACCCGGTGGTCGTCGATCTGGAGCGCGAACTGCCCGGCGGTGGTCGTCGGGGCTGGGCCGGAGCTGTTCGGTGCCATGGTCAGTCCTTCGGTTTTTGGGTGGTTGCCCGGTCTGCTGCCACGTCGGGTGCCGCGGGGCGGGCGCCGGTCACGACCTCGATGCCGCGCCCGTCGAAACAGGTGCGGGAGCCGGTGTGGCAGGCTGCTCCGACCTGGTCCGCCTGCACCAGGAGGGTGTCCGCGTCACAGTCGAGCGCGGCGGACTTCACATACTGGCCGTGGCCGGAGATGTCGCCCTTGCGCCAGAATTCCTGGCGACTGCGCGACCAAAACGTCACGCGCCCCTCGGTGAGCGTGCGGCGCAGCGCTTCCCGGTTCATCCAACCGAGCATGAGCACCTCACCGGTGTCCCACTGCTGGATCACCGCCGGCAGCAGGCCGTCGGAGTTGAAGACGGCCCTGGCCAGGGCGTCGTCGAGGGTGGAGAGTACATCGGTCATTTACGGAGCCGTTTCGGGTCGGGTAAGGCACAGCATCATCAGCGCACGGGCATTCCGGCGTGCCGGAGCTCCGCCTTGATGTCGCCGACGGTCAGCTGGCCGCTGTGGAACACGGATGCCGCGAGCACGGCATCCGCCCCCGCCGCGATGGCCGGGGGAAAATCCTCGACCCGGCCGGCGCCGCCGGAGGCGATCACCGGAACGGTGCTCAGGGCACGCATCAGCGTGATGAGTTCGACGTCGAAGCCCGCCTTCGTGCCGTCGGCGTCGATGGAGTTGACGAGCAGCTCGCCGACCCCCAGCCCGATGGCCGTCTGCGCCCAGGCGAGAGCGTCCAGGTCGGTTTCGGTGCGGCCACCGTGGGTGGTGACGACGAAGCCGGACTCGGTGCGCCCGCTGCGCTTCACATCAAGCGAGAGCACGAGCACCTGGGAGCCGAACCGGTCGGCGATCTCGCCGATCAGGGCGGGCCGCTTGATGGCGGCGCTGTTGACTCCGACCTTGTCGGCACCACTGGCCTGCAGCCGGGACACGTCCTCGACCGTGCGGATGCCGCCGCCCACCGTAAGCGGGATGAAGACCTGCTCTGCGGTGGCGCGCACGACGTCATAGGTGGTGGCACGGTTGTCCACCGTGGCGGTCACATCGAGGAAGGTGAGTTCGTCGGCTCCCTGCTCGTAATACCGGCGGGCGAGTTCGACCGGATCGCCCGCGTCTCGCAGATTCTGGAAGTTCACGCCCTTGACCACGCGGCCGTCGGCCACGTCGAGGCAGGGTATGACCCGCACCGAAAGACTCACGATTGTGCCTCCATTGTGTGTCGCCGCATCTGGGTACCGCCGGTCAGCCCGTTACAAGCGGGCGTTGTGAATGGAGCTGATCAGGATGGCGCGCGCCCCGAGCTCGTAGAGGGCGTCCATGACATGGTTCGTGTTCAGGCGCGGGATCATCACACGCACGGCAACCCATTCCGGGTCGTGCAGGGACGATACGGTGGGCGACTCGATGCCGGGCGCCAGCAGGCAGGCGTCGTCGAGGAGCGTCTGCGGGATGTCGTAGTCCATCAGCACGTACTGGCGGGCCACGAGCACGCCCTGCAAGCGGCGCAGGAGGGTCGCGATGCCGGGCTTGTCGTTCTCGGAGCTGATCAGCACGGCCGTGGACTGCAGGATGACCGGGCCGAAGATCTCGAGGCCGGCCTTGCGCAGAGTAGAGCCGGTGGAGACGACGTCGGCGACGGCATCCGCCACGCCGAGCTGAACGGCGGACTCGACCGCGCCGTCGAGGGTGACCAGTGTCACGCTGACGTCGTGCTCGGCGAGGAAGGCCTCGACCAGTCCGGGGTAGCTGGTGGCGACGCGATGGCCGGACAGGTCGGCCAGGTCGGTGAAGCGGCCTGCGGGGCCGGCGAAGCGGAAGGTGGAGTCGCCGAAGTCGAGGCTGGCGATCTCCTGGGCGGTGGAGCCCGAGTCGAGCAGCAGGTCGCGCCCGGTGATTCCCACGTCGAGGGCTCCGGAGCCCACATAGGTGGCGATGTCGCGGGGACGCAAGTAGAAGAACTCCACGTCGTTGCGGGGGTCGGCGACGACGAGGTCGCGCGGGTCGCGGCGGCCGGTGTAGCCGGCCTCGAACAGCATCTGCGCGGCGGTTTCGGACAACGAGCCCTTATTGGGCACGGCAATTCTCAGCATTTGGGCACTCTCTGCGTCTTCAGGTTCTGGCAAACAGGTCTCACGGGGTCAACCGGGTGGAGTCTCTCTGATGACGCGTCACAGATGGCGGTACAGGTCGGCGAGGGTCAGCCCCTTCGCCAGCATCATCACCTGCACGTGGTACAGCAGCTGGCTCATCTCGGCGGCGGTTTCGTCGTCGCTCTGGAACTCGGCGGCCATCCAGACCTCAGCGGCTTCTTCGACGATCTTCTTGCCGATGGCATGTACGCCGGCGTCGAGTTCGCGCACGGTCCCCGAGCCGTCGGGGCGGGTCCGTGCTTTGTCGCTCAGTTCAGCGAACAGGTCGTCAAAAGTCTTCACCTGACTAGGGTACTAGTGCGCGTGCTGGTGTTCGGTCGCGGCGGCGCGCAACAGGGCGATCTGCTTCGCCGGGTCCGCGGAGTTGAACACGCTGGAGCCGGCGACGAACGTGTTCGCCCCGGCCTCGGCGGCGATGACGATGGTGTCCTCGGTGATGCCGCCGTCGACCTGCAGCCAGACGTCCAGGCCGGACTTCTTCACGGCCTCCGACAGGGTGCGGAGCTTGCGCATGGTGGAGGGCATGAAGCTCTGCCCCCCGAAGCCGGGTTCGACGGTCATCACGAGCACCTGGTCGAATTCGGGCAGAAGCTCGAGGTAGGGCTCGATGGCCGTGCCGGGCTTGAGGGCGATGCCGGCCCGGGCGCCGATCGAGCGCAGCTTGCGGGCCAGGCCGACCGGGTTGGTCGTGGCCTCCGCGTGGAAGGTGACCGAGAACGCGCCGACTTCGGCGTAGCCGAGCGCCCAACGCTCCGGGTTCTCGATCATCAGGTGCAGGTCGAAGGGCAGCGGGGAGACTTGGGCGAGGCGGTCGACGACGGGCGGTCCGAACGTCAGATTCGGTACAAAATGGTTGTCCATGATGTCGACGTGCACCAGGTCGGCGGTGCGGATGCGCCCCAGGTCCCGTTCGAGATTGGCGAAGTCGGCGGCGAGGATGCTGGGGTTAATCCGGGTGACCATGCCTTCACCCTACTGCGGCGAGCCCCGGCGGCTCGAAAGTCCCATGCCGGTCGAGTCCAAGGCCCTGGAGCGATCCCGTCCCGAACGAATTCGACGGAGATTTTGCCGAAATGGGCCTAGAACCTTTCAAAAAAGTAGTTTTCAACCAGAATCTCCGTCGAATTCGTTCGGGCTGCGACGGAAAAGGATTTGGGTGCCTGGACCTCACAAGCCCTGCCGCAGATCCGGCGCGCGTTGTGGCTTACGCAGGAGATCCGTCCGGCTACACCGGCATCCGCAGTAGTCCCGTACTCGTCCGCGGCGGCTGGGCAGCCCGGACGACGGATGTCCTGAGTTGGCCACGCGGCGCGCGGGCGCGGCCGGGGCGACGCCGGCCCGCCCGCATGCCGGCTGGCCGAGGCAGAGCCGCGGCCGCAGGAACGACGCATCCACCGGATGCCGTCGGGCGGGCCGGACACTCGCCCCGCCCGCACAAGAACCGCTGCGCATTCGCGAGTGTCGTGGTCAACTCAGGAGATCCCGCCGGCCGGGTCGGATATCTACCCCGGTGCCGCACTGATTCGCGGAACCGGTGAACGCGCGCGACGGATGTCCTGCCTTAGCCACACGCGCGGGCACGGCCGGGCCATGCTCACGGAAGAACCAGGGGAGCCAGAATCTCCGTCAGATTGGGTCGAGGCCGGGGCCCGAATGCGCAGGGCACGAATGCGCAGGGCAGGAATGCGCCGGGTCCGGGTGCGCGGGCTACTCCGTGCGCTCGAGCAGGGTGATGAACATAGCGTCAGTGCCGTGCCGATGCGGCCACAGTTGCACGCTGCCCCCGTCGCCGGGCAGATCGAGCTCGGAGCTGCTCAGCCCCTGCAGCACGGATGCCGTGTCGAGAGTGCGCACACGGCCCTCCCATTTCTTGAGCGCGGTGGCCACGATCCCGCGAGTCTCCGCGATGTGCGGTGAGCAGGTGACGTAGGCCAGCACCCCGCCCGGCTTGAGCGCGCCAAGGGCCGCGTGGATCAGCCCGGACTGCAGATCGGAGAGCTCGGCGACGTCCTTGGGCTGCTTACGCCAGCGGGCCTCCGGGCGCCGACGTAGCGCGCCGAGCCCGGTGCAGGGAGCATCCAGCAGGATCCGGTCGAACTCCTTCGGATGATCGTCTCCGAACCGGGTGCCGTCCTCCTCCCAGACGGGCACCTCGCCGGGCACGGCGGCCAGCGCCTTACGCACGAGGGCGGCCCGGGCCGGGACGAGCTCGTTGGCGACGAGGCTGGCCCCGCCGGCCAGCGCCTCAGCGGCAAGCAGGGAGGCCTTGCCGCCGGGGCCCGCGCACAGGTCGAGCCAACGCTCCCCCGGCGCAACCGGGCGGGCCCGACTGAGCGTGAGGGCCGCCAACTGGGATCCCTCGTCCTGCACTCGGAGGCGTCCGCCGCTGTCCTGCATCAGGTGCACGGGGTCGCCGCCGGCCAGCACAAAACCGATGGGCGAGAAGTCGTTGGCAACGCCGAGACCGTCGGTGTCTTCGGTGTTGCTGAGGCCGGGCAGAATGACCATGTTCACCTTGGGCGCGGCATTGTCGGCCGACAGCAGCTCCTCGAGCTCGGTCTCTCGGCCCTCGAGGCGCAGCGACTGCCGGAACGCCCGCACCACCCAGATCGGGTGTGAGTGCTCCGCGGCAAGGCGGTCATCATCACTGGTGGCTTCGGTGAGCACGCGTTCGCGCCACTCGTCGGCGCTGGAGCGGGAGATGGTGCGCAGCACCCCGTTGGTGAAGCCGGTGGCGGCGTGGGAGCCCACCTGACGGGCGAGTTCGACAGACTCGTTCACGGCGGCGTGGGTGGCCACCCGGGTGGCGAGCAACTGGTGCGCACCGAGACGTAGCACGTCCAGGATGGCTGGGTCGATCGCGGTGACGGGCCGACCGGCCGCGTCGGCGATCACCCGGTCGTAGAAGCCCTGCATGCGCAGGGTGCCGTAGGTCAGCTCGGTGGCCAATGCGGCATCCGCGGTGCTGAGCGCCGCCCGCTTGATGCGGCTGGGCAGCAGCAGGTTCGCGTAGGCGTCTGATTCCCGCACGGCGGCGATGACCTCGTAGGCCACCCGCCGGGCCGGCTGCACGAAGTCGGTCTGCGGGCGCTCCAGGCCGCGGCCGCCCTGAGCACGGACGTCGTTCTTTCGCCCCTGGCGACGGTCGTCGCTCATGAGGCGACCACCTCCGTCCAATTCACTCCGCGCCACCAGTCGATTGCCTTCATCTGTGTCTTTCCGGCCGGTTGCACGGTGACCAGCTCGAGCGGCTCGGTCCCCGTTCCAATCAGCACTTTCTTGTCGATCTCACGGATCAGACCGGCCGGTTGCGGCTCGGATCCCTGGGTCAGGGCAACGCCCTGGAGTTTGAGGCGGGCGTCGCCGAGCACCGTGAACGCGCCCGGCTCCGGGGTGACCCCGCGCACCCGGTTGCGCACCGAGACGGCCGGTTCGGACCAGTCGATACGGGCATCCGCGAGAGTCAGCTTGGGGGCCAGGGTGACCGGACCGGACTGCGGGGTCGCCTGGACGCCGCCGGCTTCGAGGGCGTCGATCACCTGCAGCAGCAGGCGCGCGCCGCTGTCGCTGAGCGCCCGCAACAGGCTGCCCGCGGTGTCGTCCTCGACGATCGCCCGCGTCAGTTGCGCGAACACGGCGCCCGCGTCGAGTTCCGGAACCAGCTGGAATACGGCGGCGCCAGTCTGCTCGTCGCCGGCCATGAGTGCGCGCTGCACGGGAGCGGCGCCGCGCCAGCGCGGGAGCAGGGAGAAGTGCAGGTTGATCCAGCCGAGCCGGGGCACCGACAGGAGCGGTTCGCGCACGAGCCCGCCGTAGGCGACGATGACGCCGAGGTCGGGTCGCAGTGCGGCGATTTCCACGGTCGCGGCCTCGTCGAGGCGATTGGCCTTGATCACGTGCAGCCCGTTCTCGACAGCGGCTCGCGCGAGCGGCGAGGGGGTGAGCACGCGTTTGCGGCCGAACGGGGCATCCGCCCGGGTGATCACGGCCGCGAGGTCGTGGTGGGACTGAGCCAGGGCGCCCAGGCTGGGCACGGCCGCCTGCGGCGTGCCGGCGAAGACGAGTTTCATTTAGAGCAGCTCCGGGTCATCGAATCGTACTTTGAGTGTAGGCGCGGGGCGGAAGGCCGCCCCCTTCGGGCGCCGGCGGCGGGCGGCATTGCGCACGACCGCGGCCTTGAGCGCACGGGCCACGGCGTCACCGCTGGCATAGGGCAGCCGCACGATCGCACGCACCAGGGGGTTTTCCGTGGTGACCGGGCCGAGTACATCGACGCCGTCCATCCCGGCCAGCTCTGCCAGGGCCAGGGCGACGTCGGCGTCGGTGCCGGTGACGGATGCCGCACGCACTGCGGGCGGGAATCGCAGTTGGCGGCGATCGGCCAGTTCCGACGCGGCGAGCATCTCGGGCTGCCAGGAGTTCAGCGCCCGGGCGACGAGCCCGCCCACGCCGACCAGGACCACAGCGGCACCCGGGGCCGCCAGGGATGCGGCGTTGGACCACCAGCGCAGGCAGTCCTCCCCGACCCGCAGGGATTCCCGGGCGAGCATCCGTTCGCCGTCGAGCAGCAGGATGGCTCGGTACCCACCCGTCGGGATGGGCTCCGCGCCGCGGGTGGCGATCACCAGGGCCGGGGCGTCGCCGAGGTGCTGCAGCGGATGGTCGCCGTCGGCGACGATAATGCGCGCGCCGGGGAACGCCCGGCCGAGTTCTTCGGCGGTTCGCCCGGTGCCGAGGGTGACGACCCGCAGGGCGCGCCCCTCGCAGTGCGTGCAGCTCCAGTTGGCGGCCAGCGCCCCGCACCAGCGACACGACGGGGTGGAGTCCTTGGAGGCCAAAGCGAGCGGCCCCTGACAGGTGGTGCAGCGGGCGGCCTTCTTGCAACTCTGGCAGGCGAGCATCGGGGCGTAGCCGGGGCTGGCCACCTGCACCAGCACGGGGCCGTGGGCCAGCGCCTCCTTGGCGGCCCGCCACGCGGCCGTCGGGATGCGCGCGGCGCGGGCCTGCTGGTCGGGCTCGGACTGGAAGTCGGTGGGGATGATCCGCGGATGCCGGTTCTGCGCGGGGTGCACCGCAGTGAGCCAGCCCAGCTCGACCAGGCGCTGCACCTCGACGGTGCGGGTGTGGCCGAGGAATACGAGGGCGCAGCCGGACTGGCCCTGGCGCACGAGCGCGGCGTCGCGGGAGTGCGCGTAGGGGCTGAGCGGTTCGCCGTGCAGCGGGTCGCCATCGTCGAAGAGCGCGATCAGACCGAGGTCGTGGGCCGGCGCGTAGACGGCCGACCGATTGCCGAGCACGATCCGGGGTTCCGGGGCGAGGGCGGCCAGGAAGGCCCGATAGCGTTCCGGGTTGGGCTGGCGTGCATCGACGCGGCTGACCGAGTCGGCCGGGGCCAGCAGGTCGAGGGCGGCCTGAAGCTGGTCCTGGTCGCGGTAGTCCGGCACGACGAGGATGGCGCTCCGCCCGGCGGCCAGGCCGGCTACCGCGAGCTCGGCCAGGGTGATCGCCCACTTCCCGATGGTCTGCCCGTCCGGCAGCCGTTGCAGCTCGGGCACCGCGGCCACGCAGAGGCGCGCCCCCGTGGCGACGGCCGTGTCGAGGGTGCCGGCCGGGTAATCGGCACAGGCCGGCCCGGCGGGGGTGGCGGGGTCGGCCACATCGCCAGGCTCGGCCACGGTGGCAGCACCGGCCGTCCCGTCGGCCGGGGCGGAAGCATCCGCTGCTCGCGCCGCCAGCCAGGCCTTCTCCACCCGCACCTGGCGCGGGGGCACGGCGAGACGGATGATGTCGCTCGCGTTCCCCGAGGCCCGGTCGGCGACCCGACGGGCGAGCTCCCAGACCTCGGGGGTGAGCACCTGGGCGGCGGAGACCACGCTCTCGATCGGGCTGAGCGCGCCCCGGAATTCGGTGCCAGCCTCGAGACCCGGCAGCGCCTCCGGGCCTGCGGCCGGTCCGACCGCACCGCGCCTCTCGGCCGCACCCAGCACCTCGATCAGGTATCCGTCGGCGACGCGACCGGCCGAGCGCAGCGGCACCCGCACGCGCACGCCGGGCCGGGCGATGCCGGCAAGCTCGTCGGGAATGCTGTAATCGAACAGGTGGTCGAGCTGCGGCAGCGGCGAGTCGATGAGCACCCGGGCCACGAGGCCGGAGCGGGTCATCGGCGCTGCGCCTGCCCGGTCACAGTCCGGCAGCGCTTCTCAGCTCGTCGACCCGGTCGAGGCGCTCCCAGGTGAAGTCGGGAAGCTCGCGGCCGAAGTGGCCGTAGACGGCGGTCTGCGCGTAGATCGGGCGCAGCAGGTCAAGGGAATGGATGATCGCGGCCGGGCGCAGGTCGAAGACCGCGCGGATCGCCGCGGTGATGTCCCGGTCGGCCATCACCCCGGTGCCGAAGGTCTCCACGTAGAGCCCGACGGGCGAGGCCTTGCCGATGGCGTAGGCCACCTGAATCTCGAGACGGTCGGCCAGCCCGGCGGCCACGGCGTTCTTGGCCACCCAGCGCATCGCGTATGCTGCGGAGCGGTCAACCTTCGACGGGTCCTTGCCGCTGAACGCGCCCCCGCCGTGCCGGCTGGAACCGCCGTAGGTGTCGATGATGATCTTGCGCCCGGTGAGGCCGGCGTCGCCCTGAGGGCCGCCGATCTCGAACCGCCCGGTCGGGTTGATCAGCGTATTCAGTTCAGACGAGTCCAGTTCCACGCGGTCGAGCACCGGGCGGATGACGAGTTCCTCGACCTCCGCGCGCAGCTGCTCGTTGGACACCTTCGGCGAGTGCTGGGTCGACAGCACGACGGTCTCGACCGAGCGCGGCGTGATGCCGTCGTAGCCGATGGTGACCTGGGTCTTGCCGTCGGGCCGGAGGTAGTCGAGTTCGCCGGACTTGCGCACCTCGGCGAGGCGTTCGGCGAGGCGGTGTGCGATCCAGATCGGGATCGGCATCAGCTGAGGGGTCTCCCGGGTGGCGTATCCGAACATGATGCCCTGGTCGCCGGCGCCCTGGCGGTCGAAGTCCTCGACGCTGGACTCTTCCCGACGCTCGAAGGCGTTGTCCACGCCCTGCGCGATGTCGGGCGACTGGCCGCCGATGGAGATCTCCACGCCGCAGGAGCGGCCGTCGAACCAGACGTCCGAAGAGTCGTAGCCGATATCGGTGATGCACTTGCGCACGATTGAGGGGATCTCGACGTAGGCCTCGGTCGTGACCTCGCCGGCGACGTGTACGAGACCGGTGGTGACGAGGGTCTCGACGGCGACCCGGCTGTGCGGGTCTTCCGTCAGGAGCGCGTCCAGAATGCTGTCGGAGATCTGGTCGCAGATCTTGTCGGGGTGACCTTCGGTTACCGACTCCGAAGTGAAAAGGCGTAGATCGCGCATCTGGCCCGTCTCTGTTGCAGAACAACGTGTAAAAGAAATGAACGTGGAAAATTCCCCGCTGAGACCGGGCCGAGCCGACCGGGTACCCGGTCGTGCCGGTCGGGAAGCGGCGGAGACCCTGCCCTTGCCGGCGACGGCAACGGCAACGGCAACGGCAACCCAGGTGACCGGATGCCCGAGCGGTCTCAGCCGATCAGGTCAAGGATGCGCCCGGCCACCGACATTTTGGTTCCGGAGACCTGACACACTATATCTCCGTCGTGATCGAGCACCGTGATCGCGTTACGGTCCGAGGCGAAACCCTCCGCCCAGCCCACACGGTTGACCACCAGGAAGTCGCAGCCCTTGCGTGCCATTTTCTCGCGGCCGAGTACAAGCAGGCGAACCGGATCCGGCTCCGTCTCCGCGGCGAACCCGATCAGTACCTGGCCCGTCCGCTTCGTCCGGGCGAGCCCGGCGAGGATATCGGGGTTGCGGGTCAGTTCGAGCAGCAGGGTGTCGCCGGTCTCGTCTTTCTTGATCTTGCCGGCGCTCACCTGCACCGGCCGGTAGTCGGCGACCGCGGCCGCCATGATCACGGCGTCGGCCCCGGCGGCGGCATCCGTGACGGCCGCCTCGAGCTCGAGCGCGGTGCCCACGAGCCGCAGTTCCGCCGCTGTTGGTGCGGCAACCTCGAGGTTCGCGGCGATTAGGGTCACGGACGCACCCCGAGCCAGGGCGGCCTGCGCCAGGGCGACCCCCTGCTTGCCGCTGGAACGGTTGCCGAGGAAGCGCACGGGGTCGAGGGGCTCGCGAGTGCCGCCAGCGGTAATTACGACGTGCTTGCCGACCAGGTCGGCGCCTGGCCCATCGGTGCGGTCGGCCGCGGCAAGGGCGGCGAGGGCCGCGGCGACGATGGTGTCGGGCTCTTCCATCCGGCCGGCTCCGGTGTCGGCGCCGGTGAGCTGGCCGACCCCCGGTCCGACGACGATGACGCCGCGGGCGCGGAGGGTGGCCACATTGGCGACCGTGGCCGCGTTGTTCCACATCTCCGTGTGCATCGCCGGGGCGATCACGAGCGGGGCGGTGCTGGCCAGGATGGTGTTGCCGAGCAGGTCGTCGGCGAGGCCGGTGGCGAGCTTCGCGATGGTGTTCGCGGTGGCCGGGGCCACGACGATCAGGTCGGCGGATTGGCCGATGGCCACGTGCCGCACCTCGGCGACGCCCTCATAGAGATCCGTGTGCACGGGGTTGCGGGAGATGGCCTCCAGGGTGGGCTTGCCGACGAATCGCAGCGCCGCCGTTGTCGCCACGACGTGCACGCAGTCCCCCCGCAACACGAAAGCGCGCACGACGTTCACGGCCTTGTAGGCAGCAATGCCGCCGGTTATCCCGACGACGATCGTGCGACCTGACGACATCCTGCGCGCTTGTGGGTGCGTTACTCGGCGATGGGGCGGGAGGTGAGCTTGTCTTCGTTGATCTCGCGGAGGGCGACGGACAGCGGCTTGTCGTCGACGGTCGAGTCGACGAGCGGGCCGACATTGTCGAAGAGGCTGCCTTCGTGCAGGTCCGCATAATAGTCGTTGATCTGACGCGCGCGCTTGGACGCGAAGACCACGAGGGCGTACTTGGAGTCGGCCTTGGTGAGCAGGTCGTCGATGGGCGGGTCAATGATGCCAGTGAGCTTGGTAGCCATTGGTGTCACTCCTTCAGAGCGGTTTGTGCTGCGGGACGCGCAGAATCACGGAAAACGGGCGCTACGGCAGCAACGGCGCCGTACGCAGATTCATCAAGTCTACGACCTCGCGCGCCGCTTCGCCCACGTCGTGGTTTATGACCCGATAATCGAACTCCCCCTGGGCGGCCAATTCGAGTTTGGCCGTCTCGAGCCGGCGGGCCTGTTCGGCGGGCGCCTCGGTGTCCCGGCCGATCAGCCGGCGCACCAGTTCGTCCCAGCTCGGCGGAAGCAGGAAGACCAGTCTGGCCTCCGGCATGGCCCGGCGAACGGCCCGGGCTCCTTGGATGTCGATCTCGAGGAGCACGCTGTGGCCCTCGTTCAAGGCCTCCGTGACCGGACCCCGCGGGGTGCCGTAGCGGTACGCGTTGTGCACGGTCGCCCACTCGAGCAGGTCGCCGGCCGCGACCATCCGGTCGAATTCGGCGTCGTCGACGAAGAAGTAGCTCACGCCCGCGGTCTCGCCTGGGCGAGGTGCCCGGGTCGTGGCCGACACCGACAGGTGCACGCCCGGGTGATGCTGACGGATGTGCGCCGCGACGGTTCCCTTGCCGACCGCGGTGGGACCGGCCAGCACGACAAGCTTCGCGGAGGAATCGCCGCGCCTCGCGGCGGTGCGCTTTTTGAGAAAATCTCGCAACCGATCGCGTTGGTGCTTGCCCAGCCCCCCCAATCGCTTCGACGGCGAGATCTCGAGCCTCTCCATGATGCGGTGCATCTTGGTGACGCCGATCGCCGGAATGCTGATCAGGAACTCGGTCACCCGCAGGCGCCCTTCGACGCCGTCCGGGCTCTCGGTCGCGGCGGACAACACGTCGAGCGCGCTACGTTTTCCCCGCGCAATCTGGCCTTTAACTTCGGCGCGTGCGCGGCGAGCCGCCACGGCGGCGCGCGAGGCGGCAACCCGATCGACGTCGGGTGGGGTGGGGCGATTCTCAGCCACGGGCAGCTCCTGCTTCAACTACTCGGCGCGCAATCGCTTGTTTGATTCGGTCGGGGCCGACCGCTAGAACGCTGCGCGATTCACTCACGATAACGCCTTCCGCGTACCCCCCGTACAAGTTCTTCAGATCGGCGACCTGCGCGCCCTGGTGGCCGAAGCCGGGAGCGAGGATGGGGGTGAGCCCCCGGGCGGGCGCCACAGAGAGGTCCAGTCCGAACGTGGCCAGGTCCAGTGTGGCGCCGAGCACCACCCCGACCGAGCCGAGCGAGGAAGCCCCGGACCGGGCATTCCGCTCGGTCACGGCGCCGAAGACGGATTGGGCGACGCTTTGGCCGGTCTGATTCCCCTCGGCGATCACGGCCCGCTGAAGCGCCGCCGCCTCGGGGTTCGAGGTGGCGGCCAGCACGAAGATCCCCTTGCCGGTCTGGGCTGCAAGGCTGAACACCGGTTCCAGCGACCCGACGCCCATATACGCGTTCACGGTGATGGCGTCGACCTCCAGGGGGGACTCCTCGCTCAGCCAGGCCTGGCCGTACGCCTCCACGCTGGTACCGAGGTCGCCGCGCTTGACGTCCGCGATCGTGAGCAGTCCGGCGGCGCGGGCATCCGCCAGCACCCGTTCCAAGGCGAGGTACCCGGCGGAGCCGAAACGCTCGTAGAAGGCCACCTGGGGCTTCACCAGGCCGACCTGGCCGGCAGCGGCGGCCACGACCTGGCGGCCGAAAGACTCCGCCCCGGCGGCCGTGTCCGGCAGACCCCAGTCGGTCAGGAGCCAGGCGTGCGGGTCGATGCCGACGCAGACTTGTCCCCGCACCGAGAAGACATCACCCAGCCGGTCGCCGAAGGCGGCCGGTGCGGCCAGGCCGACCGCTGCGGTCGACCCGTCCTGTTCGTGCGCGCGGCTCACAGGGCCGCCGTCCGGGTGAGGGCGTAGTCCTGCAGCGAGGTCACCTCGAAGCCGCCGCGAATCGCGTCGATCGAGGCCACCGCGGCGCTCAACTCGGCGATGGTGGTGAACAGCGGCAGGTCCGCGGCGACCGCGGCCGCGCGGATCTCGTAGCCGTCGGCTCGGGCGGTGCGACCGCCGGGGGTGTTGATGACGATCTGCACCTCTTCGCGGCGGATCAGTTCCACGATCGACACGTCCGCCTCGTCGGCCTTCTCACTGAACTTGGTGACGATGGCGGCGCGGATGCCGTTGCGTTGCAGAACTTCGGCGGTCCCCTCCGTGGCGGTGATCGAGTAGCCGAGCTGCTGGAGGCGCAGCATGGGCAGGATGATCGCGCGCTTGTCCCGGTCGGAGACCGACACGAACACGGTGCCGGTGAGCGGGATTCCGCCGTAGGCGGCGAGCTGGCTCTTGGCGAAGGCCCGCGGGAAGTCGCGGTCGATGCCCATGACCTCACCGGTCGAGCGCATCTCCGGGCCGAGCACGGAGTCCACGACGAGACCCTCGGGCGTGCGGAACCGGTTGAACGGCAGCACGGCTTCCTTCACGGCGACCGGAGCATCCATCGGCACCCGCGAGCCGTCGATCAGAGGTAGCTTGCCCTCGGCCTTGAGTTCGGCGATGGTCTTGCCGACCATGATCAGCGCGGCGGCCTTGGCCAAGGTGATGCCGAGGGCCTTGGCCACGAACGGCACCGTACGCGAGGCGCGGGGGTTCGCTTCGAGCACGTAGAGCACGCCGGCGCCGATCGCGAACTGCACGTTGAGCAGGCCGCGCACGCCGATGCCGCGGGCGATGCCCAGCGTCGCCTCGCGCACACGGTCGATCTCCGCACGGCCGAGGGTGACCGGCGGCAGGGTGCAGCTCGAGTCGCCGGAGTGGATCCCGGCCTCCTCGATATGCTCCATCACGCCGCCGATGTAGAGCTCGGTGCCGTCGTAGATGGCGTCCACGTCGATCTCGATGGCGTCGTCGAGAAACCGGTCCACGAGCAGCGGATGCGACGGGCCGATGATGCCCTGTCCGGCCATCCGGTTGAAGTAGTCGGCCAACGCTGCGGAGTCGTAGACGATCTCCATGCCGCGGCCGCCGAGCACGTAGCTCGGGCGCACGAGCACGGGATAGCCGATCTCCTCGGCAACGACCACAGCGCCGGCGTAGTCGGTGGCGACGCCGTTGCGGGGGGCGAGGAGGCCGGCCTGGTCGAGGATGCCGGAGAAAAATCCGCGCTCCTCCGCCAGGTCGATGGCCTCCGGGGTGGTGCCGAGTATCGGGATGCCCTCGGCCTCGAGGCCCTTGGCGAGGCCGAGCGCGGTCTGGCCTCCCAGCTGCACGACCACGCCGACGAGCTCGCCGCTCTGGCTTTCTGCGTGAATGACCTCGAGCACGTCCTCGAGGGTGAGCGGCTCGAAGTAGAGCCGGTCGGAGGTGTCGTAGTCGGTCGAGACCGTCTCCGGGTTGCAGTTGATCATGATGGTCTCGTAGCCAGCCTCGGAGAGGGCAAACGAGGCGTGCACGCAGGAGTAGTCGAACTCGACGCCCTGGCCGATGCGGTTCGGGCCGGAGCCGATGATGACGACTTTTTTGCGGTCACTGGGCACGACCTCGGTCTCCTGGTCGTAGCTGGAGTAGTGGTACGGCGTGAGTGCGGGGAACTCCCCCGCGCAGGTGTCGACGGTCTTGAAGACCGGGCGCACGCCGAGGATGTGGCGCACCGTGCGCACATCCGCTTCGCCGAAGCCGCGCAGCTCGCCGATCTGGGCGTCGGAGAAGCCGTGGTCTTTGGCGGTGCGGAGGACGTCCGTGTCGAGGCGCTCGGCGGCGGCGATCTCGTCCGCGATCTCGTTGATCAGCACGATCTGGTCGATGAACCACGGGTCGATCTTGGTGGCGTCGAAAACCTGCTCGGTGGTGGCGCCCTTGCGGAGCGCCTGCTGCACGGTGACGATCCGGCCGTCGGTGGGTACTTCGGCGACCGTGAGCAACTCGTCGACCGTGCGGGTCTCGGCTCCCCAGTGGAACGACGAACCGCGCTTCTCGAGCGAGCGGAGCGCCTTCTGCAGCGCGGAGGCGTAACTGCGGCCGATGGCCATCGCCTCGCCCACGGACTTCATGGTGGTGGTCAGGCGCTGGTCGGCGGCGGGAAACTTCTCGAACGCGAACCGGGGCACCTTGACCACGACGTAGTCGAGGGTGGGTTCGAAGCTGGCCGGGGTGACACCGGTGATGTCGTTCGGGATCTCGTCGAGCCGGTAGCCGAGCGCGAGCTTCGCGGCGATTTTGGCGATCGGGAAGCCCGTCGCCTTGCTCGCCAGGGCGGAGGAGCGGGACACGCGCGGGTTCATCTCGATCACGATGATGCGACCGTCGGCCGGGTTGATCGCGAACTGGATGTTGCAGCCGCCGGTGTCCACTCCCACGGCGCGGATGATGTCGATGCTGATGTCGCGCAGCTTCTGGTACTCGCGGTCGGTCAGAGTCAGCGCCGGGGCGACGGTGATCGAGTCGCCGGTGTGTACGCCGACCGGGTCGACGTTCTCGATCGAGCAGACGACGACCGTGTTGTCGGCCGTGTCGCGCATCATCTCGAGCTCGAATTCCTTCCAGCCGAGGATGGATTCCTCGAGCAGGACCTCGCTGGTGGGGCTCTGGTGCAGCCCGTCGCCGACGATGCGGCGCAGTTCCGGCTCGGTGTAGGCGAAGCCGGAGCCGAGGCCGCCCATGGTGAAGGAGGGGCGCACGACGAGCGGGTAGCCGAGGTCCTCGGCGAAGCCGACGGCCTCCTCGACCGTGTGGGCGATGTAGGACCGGGCGACGCCGGCGCCCGCGTCCAGCACCAGTTGCTTGAAGATCTGGCGGTCTTCACCCTTCTGGATGGCGTCGAAGGAGGCACCGATGAGTTCGACGTCGTACCTGGCCAGGATGCCGCGCTCGTGAAGCTGGATGGCGGCGTTCAGCGCGGTCTGCCCGCCGAGGGTCGGCAGAATCGCGTCGGGGCGTTCCTTGGCGATGATCGTCTCGAGGATCTCCGGGGTGATCGGCTCGATGTAGGTGGCGTCGGCGAAGTCGGGGTCGGTCATGATCGTGGCCGGGTTGGAGTTGACCAGGATGACCCTGACCCCCTCGGCCCGCAGCACCCGGCAGGCCTGAGTTCCGGAATAGTCGAACTCGCAGGCCTGGCCGATCACGATCGGACCCGATCCGATGACGAGAACGCTGTTGATGTCGTCGCGCTTGGGCATTACTTGGCGTCTCCTGCTCCGGTGGCCGCACGATGCGCGACCACCACATCCCTGAACCGATCGAAAAGGTACTCGGCGTCGTGTGGGCCGGCCGCCGACTCCGGGTGGTACTGCACCGAGAAAGCGGGGATATCGAGGCAGCGGATGCCCTCGACCACCTGGTCGTTGAGGCTGTAGTGGCTCACCTCCACCCGGCCGAAGCCGGTGCGGGACTCATGCACTCCCTCGATGGGCATGTCCACGGCGAACCCGTGGTTCTGCGAGGTGATTTCCACCCGGCCGGTGGTCTTGTCGAGCACGGGCTGGTTGATTCCCCGGTGCCCGAAGGGCAGCTTGTAGGTGCGGAAGCCGAGGGCGCGGCCGAGCAGCTGGTTGCCGAAGCAGATCCCGAAGTAGGGCACACCGGCTCGCAGCACCTCCTGTAGGAGGTTCACGTGTAGGTCGGAGGCTGCCGGGTCGCCAGGGCCGTTGGAGAAGAACAGGGCCGACGGGGTGAGGGACAGCACGTGCTCGGCGGTGACCGACTGGGGCAGCACCAGCACCTCGAAGCCGCGCGCGGCGAGGTGGCCCAGGGTGGAGGTCTTGACCCCGAGGTCGAGCACGGCGACCGAGCCGATGCGCTCGCCCTGCGCGGGCACCGAGAACGGTTCGACCGTGGAGACCTCATCGGACAGGTTGCGGCCACGCATGCCGGCGCCGGCACGCACCAGCTCGAGCTGCTCGCCATCGGAGAGGCCGAAACGGTCGCCGGAGAAGATCCCGCTCTTCATGGCCCCGGACGAGCGGATGTGACGGGTGATCGCACGCGTGTCGACACCGCTGATCCCGACCACTCCCCCGCCCGTCAGGTCGTCATCGAGGCTGCGGGTGGACCGGAAGTTGGAGGCGATGCGGGCAGGCTCGCGCACGACGAAGCCGGAGACCCAGATGCGGTGGGATTCCATGTCCTCGTCGTTGGCACCCGTGTTGCCGATGTGCGGCGCCGTCATCAGCACGATCTGCCCGGCGTAGGACGGGTCGGTGAGGGTCTCCTGGTAGCCGGTCATGCCGGTGGCGAAGACGATCTCGCCGAGGGTCTGCCCCACGCTGCCGTAGGAACGGCCTTCGTAGCGGCGGCCGTCCTCGAGTACGAGCACGGCAGGAGTCGGTCGGTCGGGGGTCGTTGCGTTGCTCACGCTACGCCTCGCTTTCATCGCGCGCGGCCGGGCGCCGGGCGTCGGCCGCAATGGTTCGAATGGCGTCGTTCACGCTGACGCGGTCGGATGGGTCAAGGATTCGGAAATAGCTATCGACGATCTGTCTGTCGGCGCCCGGCAGCCGCCAGCCGAGCAGCAGCAGGCCGTCGGTCTCGACGGCGCGGTCGATTGCCACGGTGGCGTCTTCCAGCACGGCGATGGCCGAGGCAGGGATGAACACCGCCTCCTCGCCGGCCAGGGCCAGGATCAGACCCGCGTCGGTCACGGTCAGGCGGGCCCTGGCCCGGAAACCCAGGCCAGGGATGTTCAGGCGTTCGAGCGGCTGGGCGCGGAGGGTCGTGGCGACGTAGAACACGGCGGCGGAGGCCAGCTCGAGTGCCGCGTCGACGGGCAGCGGGTAGCCGGCCGGCAGGGCGGCATCCCGGCGGCTGCGACCCCGCCAGCTGCGCAGCATGAGGCCGAGCAGGCCGAGCAGCACGGCGACGGTGATGACGGTGGCGATGGTCCTAGCCATGGGTTCGCTCCTCGAGTGCCGCGATCTCGTCGGCGGGCCGCAGCGCACCGTCCAGAACCGTGGCGTAGCCCCGGTGGAATGTGGCCAGCACCCGACCCGGCAGGGTCATCGCCAGGTAGGGCGAGTTGGCGCTCCTGCCGGCCAGGTTGCCGCGCTCGAAGACGCGGCTCGCGGCGGGATCGTAGAGGGTGAGCTCGGCGGGAGCCCCGACGAGCAGACCCTGGCCCTGGCCGGCGAGCCGGCCGATCCGGGCGGGGCTGCTGGAAAGCACGCGAGCGATGTCCGTCCAGTCGAGCAGCCCGGTGTTGACGACGGCCGCGTGCACCACGGAGAGGGCGGATTCGAGGCCGACCATGCCGTTCGCCGCGGCGTCCCACTCGCAGTCCTTCGCCTCGACCGGGTGCGGGGCGTGGTCGGTGGCGACGATGTCGATGGTGCCGTCGGCGAGGCCGGCGCGCAGGGCTTCGACGTCTTCGCGGCGGCGGAGCGGCGGGTTGACTTTGAACCGGGCGTCGTAGCCGACGACCAGGTCCTCGGTGAGCAGCAGGTGGTGCGGGGTGGCCTCGGCGGTCACCTGGATGCCGCGGGCCTTGGCCCAGCGGATGACGTCGACCGAGCCGGCCGTCGACACGTGGCACACGTGCAGACGCGACCCGACGTGCTCGGCGAGCAGCACATCGCGGGCGATGATCGACTCCTCGGCGACCGCGGGCCAGCCGACCATCCCGAGTTCGCTTGAGAGTGCCCCCTCGTTCATCTGCGCCTTCTCGGTCAGGCGCGGTTCCTGGGAGTGCTGGGCGACAACGCCGTCGAACGCCTTCACGTACTCGAGGGCCCGGCGCATCAACAGCGGGTCGGAGACGCAGAAGCCGTCGTCGGAGAAGACCCGCACCCGGGCACGACTGGTGGCCATGGCGCCCAGTTCGGCCAGGCGCTCCCCCGCAAGCCCGACGGTGACGGCGCCGATCGGCTGCACGGTGACATAGCCGGCGCGCTCACCGAGGGCGAGAACCTGGTCGACGACGCCGGCGGTGTCCTGCACGGGCGAGGTGTTGGCCATCGCAAACACGCTGGTGAAGCCGCCCACGGCCGCGGCCTGACTGCCGGTCAGGATGGTTTCACTCTGTTCGAAGCCCGGTTCGCGCAGGTGCGTGTGCAGGTCGACCAGGCCGGGCAGAGCGATCAGGCCGGCCGCGTCGACGACGGTTGCGCCGGCACCAGAAAGCCCGGAACCGATCTCCACAATCTTGCCGTCGGCGAGGATAAGGTCGGCGCGGGTGCCGTCCGCGAGTGTCGCACCTCGAATCAAGTACGGCGTGCTGGCCGCGCTGTCGCTGGACATCTATGAATCCTCCCGATCGCCGGACAACAGCAGGTACAGTGCCGCCATCCGCACTGAAACCCCGTTTGCGACCTGTTCGCGCACGGTTGAGCCGGCCGAATCGGCCGCCGCTGAAGATATTTCCAAGCCGCGATTCATGGGGCCGGGGTGCATCACAATGGTAGTCGGGGCCAGACGGCCGAAGCGCTCATCGTCCAGGCCCCAGCGACGCGAGTACTCGCGGCTGTTCGGGAAGAAAGCGGCGTCCATGCGTTCCTGCTGGATGCGCAGCATCATCACCACGTCGGGCCCGGCGTCGATGGCCGCGTCCAGGTCG
Organism: Cryobacterium sp. TMT1-19; assembly: GCF_004403055.1. Taxonomy (NCBI): domain Bacteria; kingdom Bacillati; phylum Actinomycetota; class Actinomycetes; order Micrococcales; family Microbacteriaceae; genus Cryobacterium; species Cryobacterium sp. TMT1-19. The sequence continues at coordinate 95,018 of NZ_SOHB01000010.1, read as the reverse complement.
AAGCCCGACTCGGCCGGCCAACCGCTCATGTCCATCGGCAGCAGGGTGGGCGGAGCGATCAGGCTCACGTGCGCGCCGAGCGTGGTGAGCAGCCAGAGGTTCGAGCGGGCCACCCGGGAGTGCAGGATGTCACCGACGATGGTGACCGTGACGCCGTCCAGGCCCCGACCGCGCGCGGCACCCTGGTGCAGCCGGCGACGGATGGTGAACGCGTCCAGCAGCGCCTGGGTCGGATGCTCATGGGTGCCGTCGCCCGCGTTGATGATGCCGGCGTCGATCCAGCCGCTTTCGGCCAGCACGTGGGGTGCCCCGGAGGCCGGGTGGCGGATGACGACCCCGTCGGCACCCATCGCGGCGAGGGTTTGGGCGGTGTCCTTGAGGCTTTCGCCCTTCGACACGCTCGAGCCCTTGGCGCTGAAGTTGATCACGTCCGCGCTCAGCCGTTTCGCGGCGGCCTCGAAGGAGATCCGGGTCCGCGTCGAATCCTCGAAGAACAGGTTGACCACGGTCTTGCCGCGCAGGGTGGGCAGCTTCTTCACCTCGCGGTTGGCGACATCAGCCATGTCCTCGGCGATGTCGAGCAGCAGGATCGCCTCGTCGCGGCTCATGCCCTTGGTCGAGAGGAGGTGCCTCATCACGCGACCCCCTCGTCAGCGCCTTCGAGGGGTCCGCCGTCGATGCTGACGAACTCGTCGCCGTCGACCTCGAGCAGGTGCAGGTTGATGCGTTCCGCGGTGGAGCTGGGCAGGTTCTTGCCCACGAAGTCGGCCCGGATCGGCAGTTCGCGGTGGCCGCGGTCCACGAGCACGGCCAGGCGCACGACGGTCGGCCGCCCGTGGTCGCCGAGTGCGTCGAGGGCGGCGCGGATGGTGCGGCCCGAGTAGAGCACGTCGTCGACGAGCACCACCGTGACGCCGTCGACGCTGCCGGGCACCAGGGTGCGGGACGGCGTGCGGGTGCGGGTGCGGCCGAGGTCATCGCGGTACATGGTGACGTCGAGGGAGCCGACCCGGACATCCGTCGCCGTGGGCTCGATGCGCGCGATGGTCTCGGCGATGCGCCGGGCCAGAACGACCCCGCGAGTGGGGATGCCGAGGATCACAAGATTCTCGGGGCCTCGATTGGACTCCAGGATCTCGTGGGAGATCCGAGTCAACGCTCGAGCGATATCAGCCTGGTTCAACACGGTGCGTGCCATAAACCCGACCTCCTTCCCCGCCTCACCGGACGGCTGTTAAAGGATGTCATTTCCGGGGTTCACACTAGCACCCGACGCGGGCTCCCTCGTGCTGGGCCTAACCGCCCCCAGGGGAGCCGATGTGGCTGCCGACTTTGATTGGTTGCCGGCCCCAGGCGAGGGAGGACGACGCCATGTCGCCCCAGGGCAGCGAGAAGAACATCGAGAAGTCCCCGGGCCCATCCCCGTCCGCGTCCGAGGTGAGCGCCCCGGCCGTCAGCAGCCAGCGGCGGGCATTCACGGACCTCGACGTCACCCTGCAGCTGCAGGGCACCACCCCTATGCGCTCGGCCTGGCCATCCTTCATCGCCGGCACCGTTGCCGGCATCACGGTCTCCACCTGAGACCTTCGCGGCTGAGCTCAGCCGACCGAGTTGCTACTGAGGAAGTCCAGGAATTCCGCCGGGTCGGTCAGTCCGCCGTCGTAGACCCTGCCGTTGACGAGCACGGTCGGCGTGCCCCGGATCCGGGTGATCTCGGCATCCGCAATCACGCCGTTCAGGGCTTGCTCGGTGTTGGCCCGGGACCAGGCCTGGTACTCGCCGGCCGCGAGGCAGTCGTCGATGTCGACGGGGTTGTCGACGAGGGCCGCGAGCTCCGAGTCGCCGAGCCCCGCGGTGCTCTCGGAGGGCTGGTTCGCGAACAGGGCCGCCTGGTAGGCGAGCAGGTTCTCCGGGTTGAGGGTGGCCTGGCAGGTAAGCGCGGCGGATGCCCTGGTCGAGTAGGCCGTTCCCTGCGAGACCCGGTCGAGGAAAGTGAGCGAGTGCAGCCGCAGGGTGATGGTCCCGTCAGAGGCGAGGGCAGCCAGCTCGCCGCCGTTCGTCTCCTCGAACTGCCGGCAGTACGGGCACATCGGGTCGAAGTAGACGTCGACGAGCGCGGCGCCGGTGCCGACCGACAGGTAGCCGTCGTCGAAGTGGGCCGCGCCGACGGTGCCCGTGGGCAGGGCTTCCTGCGACGCATCCCCGTTCGCCTCATCCGCCTGCGGCTCGCTCGTGGATGAACTCCACGGCTGGTCGCCCACGGCTCCGTTCACGGCCGCCGCGATGAGCGGAATCACGGTCGCGGTGACGACGAGGGCGATCACGAGCGCCAGGGTGGTGGCGGCGATGCCCACGTAGCCGAGAACGAGCCCGGTGATCGCCAAACCCCGGCCGCCTTCATGGGTGCGCCTGATCTGCCCCAGGGCGAGGTGCCCGGTGATCACGGCCGCCAGGGACACGAAGAACGCCGACACCAGGGAGATGATCGCCAGTGTGTTCGTCTTCGGCGCCGCCGGGAAGGGCGACTGTCCGTAGGCCGGCGGATACGGCTCCGGGGCGCGGGGCGGTGCGGGCTCGGTGTTGGTCATGCGTTCCCCCTGGCAGAACGGATTACGCGGATGGTGCGGTTTGGGCGATGCGCCCGAGGAGTCCATTCACGAATCCGGCCGAGTCATCCGTCGACAGGATTTTGGCGGCCTCGACCGCCTCGTCGATGGCGACAGCGTGCGGGACGGCGTCGTTGAAGAGGATCTCCCAGATGCCGATGCGCAGGATGGCGCGGTCGAGGACGGGCATGCGAGCCAGCGTCCAGCCCTGCGAGTACGTCTCGATGAGTTCGTCGATCTCCTCGCGGTGATCCACGACGCCGTCGATGATGTCCCGGGCGTAGAGCCAGGAGGCCATCCGGGCCGGCTCGCTCGCGGCGCGCTGCGCCTCGAGGGCGAGCGACTCCGGGATGGTGCTCTGCCGCACGTCTGCGGCATACAGGATGTCGATCGCACGCTTGCGCGCCTTGGTCCGAGCGCTCACTAGTTGACGCGGCCCAGGTAGTCCCCGGTGCGGGTGTCGACCTTGACTCGGGTGCCCTGCTCGAGGAACAGGGGAACCTGGATCTGGAAGCCCGTTTCGACGGTGGCCGGCTTGGTGCCGCCGGTTGAGCGGTCGCCCTGAAGGCCCGGCTCGGTGTAGGTGATTTCGAGAACGACGGAGGCCGGCAGCTCGACGTAGAGGGGGTTGCCGTTGTGCAGGGCGATCGTCACGTTCTGGTTCTCGAGCATGAAGTTGACGGCGTCGCCCACAACGACGGCCGGCACGTGCAGCTGATCGAAATCGGACACGTCCATGAAGACGTAGGAGTCGCCGTCCGCGTACAGGTACTGGAAGTCCTGGCGGTCGACGTTCTCGGTTTCGATCTTCGCGCCGGCGTTGAAGGTGCGGTCGACGGTCTTGCCCGTCACGACGTTCTTCAGCTTGGTGCGGACGAAGGCGCCGCCCTTGCCCGGCTTGACGTGCTGGAAATCGGTGACTGCCCACAGCTGGCCATCGATGTTGAGCACGACGCCATTCCGGATATCGGCGGTTGATGCCATGAAAATGTGTTCCGTTCACTGGGTTCAATTAGAAAGGTGCGCGGCCGATTCGGCCATCATCGAGTGTAGTTGCCCGCAGCCCGCGCACCAAAGGCGCGAGACCCGGCCGGTCAGGCGGTCGCCGGCACCGACCTCGCGATGAAGTCCAGGGCCAGACGGTAGGAATCGAAGCCGAACCCGGCGATCACCCCGGTGGCCACGGCGCTGACGACGCTCGTGTGGCGGAACGTTTCCCGGGCGTGCGGGTTGGACAGGTGCACCTCGACCAGGGTGACGCCGGCCTTCGTCACGAGAGCGGCGGCATCCCGCAGCGCGTAGCTGTAGTGCGTGAACGCCGCCGGGTTCAGGATGACGGGGATGCGCTCGTCGACGGCCTCGTACAGCCAGTGGATGAGCTCGGCCTCGTCATCCGTCTGGCGCACGTCGACCGTCATCCCCGCCGGGGCGGCCCGCGTCAGCATCGCGCGCAGCTGATCGAGGTCGGCCGACCCGTAAACGTCGGGTTCGCGACTGCCGAGCCGCCCCAGGTTCGGGCCGTTCAGAACGAGAACTGTACTCATTCCCACAGCCTAAAGGAGTACGCGGGCGCCGAAGGCCAGGGCAGGATCAGGGCAGGATCGGCCCGACCGAGATCATCACGCAGTACACCAGGATCATCACCAGCGAGTAGCGGAACATGCGCCTGGCCCAGGCGGCGGGATCGGCGGCGCGCAGGCCGATGACACCCAGCCAGATCCAGTAAGCGCCGAGCACGCCCATGACCGCCGTATAGACGTAGCCCACGTAGCCGAATACCGACAAGAGGAGGGTGGAGACAACGAATCCGACCGTGTAGACGAGGATCTGAACTGTGGTCTTCGGGACGCCCCGCACCACGGAGATGACGGGCACGCCGGCGCGGGCATATTCGTCGTGGCGGTAGATGGCGATGGAGTAGAACTCGGGCATCTGCCAGAGGAACACGGCCAGGAAGGCGAGCACGGCTGCGATGTCGATGGCGCCGGTGATGGCGACGTAGCCGGCCAGGATGGGCGCTGCGCCCGAGACGCTGCCGACCAGGGTGCCGTGTATCGACATGCGCTTGGACAGCATGCCGTAGAGCACGACATAGACGAGGAAGCCGCCCAGGCCGACGGCGACGACGAGCCAGTTCGTCCAGGCGATGAGCGTCGCCATGCCGAAAACGAACAGCAGGCTTGAGAAGGTGACCGCGTTGCGCACGCCGATGCGGCCGGTGACCGTGGCCCGCTTCTTCGTGCGTTCCATCACCGTGTCGATGTCGCGGTCGAGCACGTTGTTGAGCACGGTGGCCGAAGCAATCACGAGCGTGGTACCCAGGCAGAGAGCCGCGAACAGGAAAAGATCCACCTGGCCCCGGGCCGCGAGGAGAAAGCCCGCCGCGGCTGTCAACGCGTTGCCGTAGAGAACGCCGGGTTTGGTCAGGGAGTAGTACCGCGTGACCGTGTCACGGATGCCCGTGCCGTCGGCCCGGCCGGCGAGAGCCCCGTCGGTGCCGTCCACCCGATTGCGAACGAAGAATGGTACGCGCGCAGTCATGCGGAAAGGGTTCCCATCGGGTCGTCGGTCGTGATCAATCATATGCCGCCGAATCTGTGCACGACCCGTGCCGGCCGACATCACACTGGCGCGCGCCGCGGTGCCTCTATCCGGCGCTGATCCAGGGCGGTAGGGTGTCGAAGCCGGTCGTTTGGTCGGCGCCAGGCCAAGGACAAGGGTGTGACATGGCCGGAAGATTCACCATCTATCGGGACCAGTCGGGCCGCTACCGATTCTGTTTCTCCGCGGACAACGGGCAGAGCATCCCGTCGCCGGAGACCTATTGCACGGAGGACGAGGCCCGGAAAAAAGTTGATTCTCTGCGCTCCAACGTCAGCCCACGCAGCCGCCGCACGCACTGAGGCCATCGCCTGTCTCCGCGCCGTCATCCCCGTGGCGACAGGGGTGCAACCGCACTGCTCACCCTGGCCTTGCAGTCGCCCTGCATCGGTCGAATTGGCCCACCACGCGTCACGTCAGGGGAGAAATTGACAGACCACGAGAGCGCGGGTCGTCGGCCCCGCGCCGCCTGGCGCGGATCTGCGTCGGGTAGCGCCAACGCCCGCACACCACGGAGGCGTCGCGTCCTCCGAGACCTGCTCGTCATCCTGGCCAGCGCCCTGGTCGTCTCGTTTCTGACCGAAGCATTCCTGATCCGCACGTTCTACATCCCGACCGGATCGATGCAGGACACCCTGCAGATCGACGACCGCATCATCGTGAACGAGCTCGTCCCCGACGTCGTCGACATCGATCGCGGCGACATCGTCGTTTTCAGGGATCCCGGCGGATGGCTCGGTCCGGTCGAGCCAGCCCCGATCGAGGCAGGGAACACCGTTGTCGACGGCATCCAGTGGCTCGCCGCTGAGGCCGGCCTCCGGGTTCCGGATTCCGATGACCACCTCGTCAAACGCGTCATCGGCCTCCCCGGCGACGATGTGGCCTGTTGCGACGCGGTGGGCAGCACCACCGTCAACGGCGAGCCGATCACCGAGCCCTACCTCAAGCTGCCGCCCGGGGCCATCCGAACGTCGGAGTACGACTTTTCCGTGACCGTGCCAGCCGGCGGTCTCTGGGTCGAGGGCGACAACCGTTACAACTCGGCGGACAGCCGGCTGCACACAGACACACCCGGCAACGGATTCGTGCCCGTCTCCCATGTGGTCGGTCGGGCGTTCGTGATCAACTGGCCGCTCAGCCACTGGTCCTGGCTCGGCGGCTGACCCGCCGCCCCCGACACCGCCCCCGCCCCAAAACCAGTCCCCCAGTCTCGGACGAACTCTTCGGAGATTTTGGCCCCACGCGTCCCAAACCGGCCAAACCGTGCCAGATTGCGCAAAATCTCCGTCGAATTCGTTAGTTCCATGCGGTCGCGCTGCGTGGGACTACGTCGGCGAAAAAGCGCCGTCTGGCCAGCGTCGCACAAGCCGGATACGACGAGACGACGAGTCAGAAGCAGATGCCAGCGCTGGCACCCTCGAGTGCCTCCCGGCGCGAGAGCACCGGCATCCGTTGGCGCGCTTCCCGACGCTCCGCAACGCCCTGGAACGTCGTGGCGTGCCCCGCGGCCTGACCACGGGATCGGTTGCCGCCGCGGTCGTCCTCTTTCTCGGCGCGTTCAAGCAGCCCTGCGCCGCTAGCGAGGAGGCGCGTTCACCCTGGGCGGCCGGCCCTGGGCCAGGAGGGCCGCCGGGGACTCTCCGGCGGACGACCAGGGACCCTCCCAGCCGATCACGGCGAAAGCCGAGGTCGGCAGAGACACGGTCGTGCCGGCGAGAGCGGTGGCCAGATCCTCGAGGCCGGGATTGTGGCCCACCAGGACGACGGTGTGCGCGGTGCCCGGCAGCGCCCGAACAATGCTCTGCAGTTCGCCGGCCGAGGTTGCATACACGGCATGGTCGACACGGATCGGCGGAGTGCTCTCGAACTCGGCCGCCACGAGGTCCCAGGTGGCCCGCGCGCGCTCCGCCGGTGACACGACCGCGAGATCGATGCGGTAGCCGCTGTGGGACAGCCACGCTCCGGTGAGCGGCGCCTGCCGCACCCCACGTTTTGCCAGCGGCCGGTCGACGTCGGCCTGGCCGCCCGCCCAGTCCGACTTGGCGTGCCGCAACAGGATCAGGGTGCGTTCAGGCATCGACCGGCCCCGCGCCCACCCGGCCGGCAACACAGGCGTTGACACTTTCGAATCGCTCACCGCTGATCATCATCCTGTCAGTCTGCCACTGCATCCACGACGGTGGCCGGGAGTTCGCAGACGCCCTCGTCGTGGGCGACGAACATGCCCGTGATGCGCACCACTTTGCCGAAGGATTCGGCGAGTTCCCGGGCCCAGGCCTGGCCGGGCGCGGTTAGCGCCGCGGTGCCCGGTCGCTCGAGGGTGAGGATGACGCTGCCGCACGGGCCGTGCTCGGACAGGAGCCGACCGACCGCACGAGGTCGGCCACCCGGTCTCGCGCCTGCTCGGTCGTGGTCACTGGGGCAGCGTCTTCGACGCGCAGAGGGGTTGTCATGCCACCCAGACTGGACGCGCGGACATCCGTCGCGGTCCCCGTCCACAAGGCCGGGCCCGGGAGGGAGCGGTGGAGGAGAGGACTCCGTGAGCACGGACTACTCGGACGAGTCCATCAGCCGGGAGCGCAGCAGGAACCGCACACCGCGCGGCGCTTCGACGGAGAATCCGCGGCCGGGAACGACGTCGACCGTGAGGAAGGTGTGGCTCCAGTAGTCGAACTGTTCGGCCGACATCCAGAAGTCGATCGGCTGCGCGGCCTCTCCCGATGGGGCGATGTCGAGTCGGCCGAGGAGTACGTCCCGGTCCGAGGTGATGAATTCGCCGTCCGGATAGCACGTGGGTGAGGAGCCGTCGCAGCAGCCCCCGGACTGGTGGAACATCAGTGGACCGTGTTCGTCCCAGAGGCTGCGGAGCAGCTTGACCGCGACGGCGGTGAGCGCCACCCGCGGAATCGTCTCCCCCGGGATGGTGATCGATGCGGTGACGCCTGCCTCCGGCATGGCCGTTCACTTCTGGTTGCGGGCCGGGTCCGAAGGCCGCCGAGGACTCGTGTCTCGACGGTCCCCTGAGCCTCGACCCCGGTGAGGTGCTGCGTGTGGTCCGGCTTGTGCTCCAGCGCAAGCCGGACCGGCACCGCGGTTTAGAAGAAGCCCAGGGCGTTCTCGCTGTAGGACACGAGCAGGTTCTTCGTCTGCTGGTAGGCGCTCAGCGCGAGCCTGTTGTTCTCCCGGCCGATGCCCGAGCTCTTGTAGCCGCCGAACGACGCCCCCGCCGGGTAGGCGTGGTAGTTGTTCACCCAGACGCGGCCAGCCTGGATGTCCCGCCCCGCCCGGTAGGCGATGTTGCCGTTGCGGGACCAGACCCCGGCCCCGAGACCGTAGAGCGTGTCGTTGGCGATCGAGATGGCGTCGTCGTCGGTGAAGCTGGTGACCGCGAGCACCGGGCCGAAGATCTCCTCCTGGAACAGGCGCATCTTGTTGTGTCCCTCGAAGATGGTGGGCTGCACGTAGTAGCCTCCGCTGCTCACCGCCGAGGTCGACCCGCTCGCCGCCGATCGCCAGCTTCGCACCCTCCTGCTTGCCGATGTCGATGTAGGACAGGATCTTCTCAATCTGGTCGTTACTGGACTGCGCGCCGACCTGGGTCGCGGTGTCGAGTGGGTTGCCCTGGATGACCTCATGGGTGCGCTCGACGGCGTCGCTCAGCAAGTCATCGTAGATCGGCTTCTGCAGCAACGCCCGGCTGGGCGCGGTGCAGACCTCGCCCTGGTTGAACGCGAAAAGCACGAACCCTTCCAGGGCCTTGTCGTAGAACGCATCCTTCTCCTGGGCGACATCGCCGAAGAAGATGTTGGGGCTCTTTCCGCCGAGCTCCGTGGTCGACGGGATGATGTTGGAGCTCGCGTACTGCATGATCCGACGCCCGGTCGAGGTCTCTCCCGTGAACGCGATCTCGCGGATACGATTGGACGACGCGAGCGGCTTGCCGGCCTCGATGCCGAAACCGTTGACGACGTTGAGCACTCCCGGCGGCAGCACGTCGCCGATCAGTTCGATCAGCACGAGGATCGACACCGGGGTCTGTTCGGCCGGCTTCAGCACGATCGCGTTGCCGGCGGCCAGGGCCGGGGCCAGCTTCCAGACGGCCATCAGGAGCGGGAAGTTCCTCGGGATGATCTGCCCGACAACGCCGAGCTCCTCGTGGAACTGGTAGGAGACCATGTCGCCGCCCAGCTCGGCGTGGTCGCCATCCTGGGCGCGGATGGCGGCAGCGAAATAGCGGAAGTGGTCGGAACAGAGCGGGATGTCCGCGTTCAACGTCTCGCGCACCGGCTTGCCGTTCTCCCAGGTCTCGGCGACCGAGAGCAGGTCGAGGTTCGCATCGATGATGTCGGCGATCTTGTTGAGCACGGCCGCGCGCTCGGTCGACGAGGTCTTGCCCCACGCCGGCGCTGCACTATGCGCGGCGTCCAGGGCCAGTTCGATATCTTCCGCAATGCCGCGGGCCACCTTGGCGAACGGCCTCCCGTTGACGGGCGAGATGTCTTCGTAGTACTGGCCCCTGACGGGCTTGACCCACTCGCCGCCGATCCAGTTCTCGTAGCGGGGCTTGAAGGTGACGAGGGCGCCCGGTGTTCCGGGGTTGGAATAGGCGGTCATGATGTCTCCTCGTCGACGACGTCGTCGGTGCGGAACCGCGGGACGCGGACCTGGACCATGATCCTAGGAAGGAGAACGTTGCTTCAGCGTTGCGGGATATTGCGGGCGGGGGCCGCGGAGCCGTCGGGGCGCAGCTCGTCCTCGACTCGGTTCAACCGGGCGACCACGGATGCCCGCTTCGGCGACCGCGCCGGCAGCAGTTCGAGGCACGCGCGCCAGACCTCAGCGTCGTAGGTGGCCTCGTCGGTGCGGGGCGTACTCCAGCAGGAGTTCGGCGGACGCGTCGCTGAGCATGGCCTGCCAGAGCCGCGCAGAGATCTCGGCGCGGATCTGGACGATTCCCGGCGCGGTCGAGCTCGGTAGCACGGGCCCCCGGTAAGCCCCCAACGCCACCCGGTGCGCGCCGCGCTCCAGGGATGCCAGCACGCGCTGGGCGTCCAGTTCGACGGATGTCTCGAGCCGGTAGGGCCGGGAGGCGATGCCGATACGGGGGCTGGTCTGCTCGAGCACCCCGCGCAGCCGCACCATCTCGGCACGCAGGTTGTCGACCGCGTTGGTTTGGTCGGTGAGCAGCAGCGAGAGCCGGTCGGCGGAGAGCCCGTCCCGGTTCCACGCCAGCAGGGTGAGGATCTCGGCGTGCCGGGGGCTGATCTCCACCGGGCCGCCGGCGCTGTCGAGCCGGCCGTGGTCACGGCCGAGCACCGCCAACCGGACCGGGCACGGCCGCGCCGGAGCGGCCGGCGGCGGGGATCCGAAGAATCGGGCCACCGTGGGTGGGTCCGCGGCCACGCTCAGCCGTTGGATGCGCAGTTCCGCTTCCAGGGCCGCGACGGCCGCCTCCACGAGCGGGAGAGTCTGCGGGGCTACCGCCTCGTCGCCGCCCGTGATATCGATGACGCCGAGGATGGAGCCGGAATGCGGGTCGTGGATAGGCACGGCCGTGCAACTCCACGGATGCGCCAACTGGTTGAAATGCTCGGCCCGCTGAATCTGGATTCCGTGATCGAGGGCCAGGGCCGTGCCCGGCGCGCTCGTGCCGACCCGGCGCTCGGACCAGTCCGACCCCCGGACGAACAGCATCCCCTCCGCCTTACTCCGCACGGTTCGGTCCCGGTCGATCCAGAGCAGGCGGCCGAACTCGTCACCGATGGCCACGATCAGGCCGGAGTGGAAGGCGTGCCGGATGAGCAGGTTGTGCACGACCGGGGGCACGGCGGCCAGCGGATGCCGGTCGCGCAGCTCGCGTCGCTCGTCGGAGCTGAGTTCGTGTTCGTGTTCGGGGACGAGCCTCAGCGGATCAAGGCTGAGGGCGAGCGACCGTTGCCAGGACTCCTGCACCAGCTTGCGCACGCCCGGACCGATGAACCGTTCCGTGACTGCCGCCTCATGGGCCGCCGCCAGGTCCGCGAAGTCTCCGCCTCCGCTTTCGCCGGCCGCACGGACGATCCACGGACTCGTCCTGAAACCTCCGAAAGCTCCGGTCAGCGGCGACCGGCTGCGCCGGTCTGGGAATCAGTCTGGGCCCACCGATGCGGCGCGAATGGTTAGGAGCCGATCTCCTGGTAGGCGGCGAACAACAACGATGAGTCCGGTCCTTCGAGCACGGTCGGCTTCCCGATGTCGTCGAGCACGATGAATCGCAGCATGCCGCTGCGGGTCTTCTTGTCGCGCTGCATGGTGGCGAGCAGGGTGCTCCAGCGGCCGACCGGATAGGTGGTGGGCAGGGTGAGCGATTCGAGGATGCGACGGTGCCGGTCGACGGCCTCGTCCGAGAGCCGGCCGCTCAGCCGGGCGACCTCCGCCGCGAACATCATGCCGACGGCAACGGCCGCCCCGTGCCGCCAGCCGTAGCGTTCGGCGTGCTCGACGGCGTGGCCGAGGGTGTGCCCGTAGTTCAGAATCTCACGCAGGCCGGACTCCCTGAAGTCTTCCCCCACGACCCGGGCCTTCATCCCGATCGCGAGTTCGAGCACGCGCCGGAACTGCGGGGTGTGCGGGTCGGTGACGGCCGTGACATCCGCTTCGACGATGTCCAGGATCTCGGGCAGCTGGATGAACCCGGCCTTCACGATCTCGGCGAAGCCGGCCAGGATCTCGTTGCGCGGCAGGTCGTCGAGCACGTCCAGGTCGCAGATGACGGCGGCGGGCGCGTAGAAGGTGCCGACAAGGTTCTTGCCCTCGGCGGTGTTGATGCCGTTCTTGCCGCCGACGGCGGCGTCGACCATGCCGAGCACGCTGGTCGGGATCTGCACCAGGCGCACGCCACGGAGCCAGGTCGCGGCGACGAAGCCGGCCAGGTCGGTGACGGCGCCGCCGCCGAAGCCGATCACGGCATCCGTACGACTGAAGTCGGCCTGACCCATGACCTGCCAGCAGAACGCGGCCACCTCGACGCGCTTGGCAGCCTCTGCGTCGGGCACCTCGGCGATCAGCACCTCGAATCTGCCGAGCAGGCTCTCGCGCAGGGCGACGGCGCGGGCGCCCAGGTGTGAGGTGTGCACGATGAGCACCTTCGCCACCTTCGGGCCGAGCTGTTCGACGACGTCGTCGACGAGGCCGCGACCGATCAGAACGGCGTAGCTGTCGGCGCCGGTAACCGTGATGACGGTGGTGGCGGGCTCGGTGGAATCAGGCACAGGTGCTCCGGTCATGATCTTTTCTTGGTCCATTTCACGACGTCATCAGCGATGGCGCCCAGGGGACGGTGCGAGGTGTCGAAACGGATGCCGGCCAGCGCCTCATAGATCGGGCGCCGGAGGGCGTAGATGCGCTTCCAATCGGCGATTCCGCCCGTGAGCAGCGGCCGTTTCGCCCCGCCGATCCGGGCCCCGACGGCTCGAGCGGACACGCTCAGGTACACCACGGAGCACTCGGCAAGGTCGGCCTGGGTCTCCTCGTCGAGCACGGCTCCCCCGCCGAGCGAGACCACGGCCTGCTCGGTGAGGGCCTGCACCACGGCCTGGCGTTCGAGCACCCGGAAGTGCTCTTCACCGTGCTGCCCGAAGATGTCCGTGATCGGCCCGTGCAGGGCGACGATGCGGTGGTCGGTGTCGATGAACGCCACATCGAGGGACTTCGCCACTCTCCGGCCGATCTTGGTCTTGCCGGCGGCCATGGGACCGATGAAGACGAGGGGCAGGATCGGATGCGTCGGCGCGGCCATTGTGGTTCTCCGACGCCTCTAAAGGGAAGCGTCGCTGGACGCGCCCGTCTGGAGATTCGCCGGCATGCCGGCCAGGTAGGAATCCAGGTTGCGGCGCGTCTCCACGATGGAGTCACCACCGAACTTCTCCAGGACCGAGTTGGCCAGCACCAGAGCGACCATGGCTTCCGCGACCACGCCGGCGGCCGGCACGGCACAGACATCCGACCGCTGGTGGTGCGCGGGGGCAGCCTCGCTCGTGGCCACGTCAACCGTGCGGAGGGCGCGCGGGATCGTGGAGATGGGCTTCATGCCGGCGCGCACGCGCAACACGGTTCCAGTGCTCATGCCGCCTTCGGTGCCGCCGGCCCGGTCGCTGACCCGCTGGATGCGACCGTCGGCCTGCACAAGCTCGTCGTGCGCCTCCGACCCGCGCCGGGTGGTGGTCAGGAAACCGTCCCCGACCTCGACCCCCTTGATGGCCTGGATGCCCATCAGCGCGGCCGCCAGCTGCGAATCGAGGCGGCGGTCCCAGTGCACGAACGAACCGAGTCCGGGAGGAAGGTTGTAGGCCAGCACCTCGACGACCCCGCCGAGGGTGTCGCCCTCCTTGTGGGCCAGGTCGACCTCGGCCACCATCCGGGCGGAGGTGACGGCGTCGAAGCAGCGCAGCGGGTCGGCGTCGAGGGCGTCGACGTCGCCGGGTAGCGGTAGCGGGGCGTCGACGGGCACGCGAACCGGCCCGATCGACAGGGTGTGGCTGACCAGGGTGATGCCAAGCTCGGCCAGGAACGACCGGGCGACGGCGCCCAGCGCGACGCGAGCCGCGGTCTCCCGGGCGCTGGCGCGCTCCAGTACCGGGCGGGCCTCGCCGAAGCCGTACTTCTGCATGCCGACCAGATCGGCGTGGCCGGGCCGGGGACGGGTCAGGGGGGCGCCGCGGCCGCGCACGGACGTGGTCTCCACCGGTGCGGGGCTCATCACCTCGGCCCACTTGGGCCATTCAGTGTTGCCGATCCGCAGGGCAACCGGTCCGCCCATGGTGAGGCCGTGGCGCACGCCGCCCGAGATGTTCAGTTCGTCCTGCTCGAACTTCTGGCGCGCGCCTCGGCCGTAGCCGAGTTTGCGGCGTGCCAGATCGAGGCGGATCGCATCTAGAGTAACCGGGATTCCAGCGGGCAAACCTTCGACAATGGCGATGAGTTCGGGGCCGTGGGACTCTCCGGCGGTGAGCCAACGAAGCATGACCACTATCCTGTCACAGCCTTCCCGGTCAGGGCGCCGCGCATGGCGTGCAGCACCACGTCCTCATTCGGCAGCGGCTCGAACGGGTCGCCGGAGACGAAGATGCGCACCTGGATCAGGGCCTGGTGCAGCAGCATCCCCTCTCCGGACACCGCGGTGCCGCCCGCCGACGACCAGGACCGGGCGAGGGCGCTGGGCCAGGGGGAATAGCTGACGTCGAACAGGAGCGCCTGCCGGCGCAGCCCGGCGGGAAACTCGGCACCCGGGTCGCTGCCCCCGGGCAGGGTGCTGATCACCAGCTCGCTGACGCGGGCAGGGTCGGGCAGGTCGGTGAGCGGGTATACCCGTACCACGACCCCGAGGCTCTGCCCCAGTTCGACCAGATCGGCCGCCTTCGCCGGGGTGCGCACGAGTACGTCGACCAGCTCCGCGCCCAGCTCAGCCGCGGCGACCAGGGCGGATGCCGCGGTGGCGCCGGCGCCGAGCAGGCACACGTGCACCGCGCGGCGCACTCCGGCTTCGGCGAGGGCACGCACCAGGCCGGTGACGTCCGTGTTGAAACCCTGCAACGTGCGCCGGCCGTCGGCTTCACCGAACAGCACCGTGTTGACGGAGCCGGTCTGAGCGGCGACCCGGTCGATGCCGTCGAGCTGCGCCTGGACCTCGTGCTTGAGGGGCATCGTGAGGGAGAGGCCGCGCCAGTCTGCGCCCCGGGACGCGAGGAAGTCCGGCAGTCCGCCCGCCGCCACCCGCACGGCGTCGTAGCGCCAGTCCAGGCCGAGCGCCTGGTACGCGGCCCGGTGCAGTGCCGGGGAGAGGGAATGCTCGACGGGCGAGCCCAGCACCGCGAGACGACGAACGCGGGCAGGGTCACGGGCGGGGGCCGGCACGGATGCTTCGGGCTCAACCATATTCGGGGTGCTCATCCATCCAGGCCAGCCATTTGTCCACGGCGGCGTCGTGCTCCGCGATCGTGGTGGAGAAGATCGTCTCCCCCGTGTCGAGGTTCCAGGACACGAAGTACAGCCAGGTGCCGTCGGCGGGGTTTACGGCGGCGTCGATCGCGATGTCGCCGGGGTTCGAGATCGGCCCCACGGGAAGCCCGGGGTGCACATAGGTGTTGTAGGCGTTGGCAGCGTCGGCGCGTTCGGCATCCGTTGTCTTCACCCGGTCGGTCGCCCCGGTCCCGTAGGCCACGGTCGCGTCGGACTGCAGGAGCCCGCTCTGCCACTGCGCCGGGTCGAGCCGGTTCAGGAACACGCGCGAAACCTTGTAGAAATCCTCCGTGAGCCCCGCTTCGCGTTGGATCAGGGCCGCGATAACGATGGTCTTCCAGCGGTTCTCGGGCGCGACCCCGGCAGCGTCGAGAGCCTCGAACTGTCGGTCGACGAGCGTGCGGATGGCCTCGGGCGCCGTGGTCTCCGGGGGGAACGTGTAGGTGGCCGGGAACAGGAACCCCTCGAGGGTGGTTGCCTCGCCCGGCAGGCCGTAGGGCTCGACGTCGGCAGCCGCGGCCTCGAGATCGGCCAAGGGAATGCTGGTGCCCTCGCTGATCAGCTGGAGCACCGAGGCGGTCGTGGTTCCCTCGGGTATCACCACGGTCTGTTCGAGCTTGTTGTCCGGGTCGAGCAGGGCGTCGAGGGCGGCACGGCCGCTCATCTTGCCGGCCAAACGGTAGGCGCCGGGCTGGAAAACGGGTGCCGGGCTCTCCGCGCGGAGCACCTCGTAGAACGCGTCGTAGCTCTTCACCACGTCCTGGGCGACGAGGGAGTTCGCGACGTCCTGACCCGTTTCACCGTCGTGGATCATCACGATGACCTCGTCGCCTCCGGCGCCGTCGTAGTCCGCCGGGCCCTGCACCATGCCGATCACGGAACCGATCGGCTCCTGGAGCAGGAGGGCGGCGGCACCGGCGAGTCCGGCCAGGATCAGGAAGACGATCAGGCAGCCCCAGGCGCCCCGGCGGCCCCTCTTCTGCGGCACCGGAGCGGAGTCCAGCAGGGCGCGACGACTGGACCGGGTGCCTTCGTCCCGTGACTCACGGATGGCCCGACGCGAACTGAGAGGGTCCGCCGGGTCGATGGGGCTTGTCGGGTCGCCCGGCTCGGCCGGGGCTCCGGTGCTGTCGGCGGGAGGGGGTGTCATCGTTGAGGCTGCCCTTCATTCGGTGCGGCAGCTGGCGGGGGCCCGGCTGGAAGCTGGTCGCGCACGAGATCGACGGCGGTGCCGGCGGGTGTGCCGAGGGTGCGTTCGGTGTCGAGGGCGTGCTGGAGGATGATGACCGCGGCGACTTGGTCGATCACGGGTTTCTGGGTTTTGGCCTTCCGCCCCGCGGAGCGCAGGACCGACTGCGCCGCGACGGTGGACAGGCGCTCATCGACCAGGCGAACCGGAACGGTCAGGGACCGGGCCAGCAGCTCGGCGAACCCCACCGCATCGTTGGTCGACGCGGTGCGGTTGCCGGAGAGCGCGAGCGGCAGCCCGACCACCACCTCAACGGCGTCGAGCTCGGCCACCACGGCCACGATCCGGGCCACGTCCAGGCTGCCGGAGTGGTCGCGGCCCACGGTCTCGACCGGGGTCGCCAGCAGGCCGTGCGCGTCGCTGCGGGCCAGGCCGATCCGGGCTTTCCCGACGTCGACTCCCACCCGCACACCGTGACGCATGGTTCAGCCTGCTACGGCGGATCGAACGGCCGCGAGGGCGTTCGGGATGGCTGCTGCGTCGGTGCCGCCGCCCTGGGCGAGGTCATCCTTGCCGCCGCCGCCGCCGCCGAGGATGCCTGCGACCTGCTTCGCCAAGGCTCCCGCACGCTGGCCGGCCTCCCGGGCCGCGGGGTTGGTGGCCACGATGACGACGGGCTTGTCGGCGACCACGGCCGCGAGGGCCACGACCGCCGGCGTGCTGCCGAGCTGCGTGCGGGTGGCCGTGACCAGCATCCGCAGGTCGTCAGCGGAGCCCAGCGTGCCGACCTGCTCGGCCACGACATTGACGGAACCGGCCAGCTTTGCCGAGGCGACGAGGGCAGGCACCCTGTCGGAGAGGGCCCGCGCCTCGAACGCGGCGATCTTCTTCTCGGCGGTCTTGAGGCTCTGCACGAGCTCGTTGATGCGCTCTGGCAACTGCTCCCGCGGCGTCTTCAGGTGTGAGGTCAGCTGGGAGACGAGGGCGCGCTCGGCGGCCAGGTCGCGGAAGGCCTCGAGGCCGACCAACGACTCCACCCGGCGGTTCGTGGAACCGACAGAACCCTCGCTGACAAGGTTGATCATGCCGATCTCGGCGCTGGAGGCGACGTGGGTTCCCGCGCAGAGTTCGCGAGACCAGGGGCCGCCGATATCGACGACGCGCACTCGGTCGCCGTACTTCTCGCTGAACAGGGCCATCGCGCCGAGCGCCTTCGCCTCGGCCAGGGGCAGCTCCCGGGTGAGCACGGGCAGGTTGTCCCGGATGGCGTTGTTGGAGATCTCTTCGATCTCGCTTCGGGTTGCCGGGGACAGTGCCTGGTTCCAGGAGAAGTCGAGGCGGAAGAAGCCGGCCTTGTTGTACGAGCCGGACTGGTGGGCGTTCGGGCCGAGCACCTGGCGGAGGGCGGCATGCAGCACGTGCGTGCCGGAGTGCGCCTGCCGGGCACCGCGGCGCCAGTCGGGGTCGACGACGCTGGTGGCGGAGTCCCCGACGCCGACTTCGCCGGTCCGCACCTGCACCTTGTGACTGATCAGGCCCTTGACGGGCTTCTGCACGTCGAGCACCTCGAGCTCGTAGCCGGTGCCCACGATCAAACCGGCATCGGCCTCCTGGCCGCCGGACTCCGCGTACAGGGCCGTCTCGGCGAGGATCACCTCGGCGATGTCACCGGAGACGGCGCGGTCGACGGAGAGACCGTTGACGATGATCCCGAGCACGCTGGATTCGGTCTGCAGGGCGTCGTAGCCCGTGAAGACGGTCTCCCCCGCCGCGCGGAATGCGCTGTAGACCGACAGGTCGGCGAGGTGCGTCTTCTTGGCCTTGGCGTCGGCCTTGGCCATCGCGCGCTGCTTGGCCATCAGTGTGTCGAAGGCCTCGCGGTTGACGCTGAGCCCGGCCTCCTCGGCCATCTCGAGGGTGATCTCGATCGGGAAGCCGTAGGTGTCATGCAGGAGGAACGCGGTGTCGCCCGGCAGAACGACCTTATCGGCCTTTTTGGTCTTCGCGACGGCGAGGTCGAGCACGGCGCTGCCACTGGCGAGGGTGCGCAGGAAGGTCTCCTCTTCGGCATACGCAGCCTGGCTGATGCGGGCGTAGTCCGCCTTGATCTCGGGGTACGCGACGGCCATGGCGTCGCGCGAGGCCGGAAACAATTCGGGAAAGGTCGCGGCGTCGACGCCGAGGAGGCGCATGGCGCGCACGCTGCGGCGCATCAGGCGGCGCAGGATGTACCCGCGGCCCTCGTTGGACGGCATCACTCCGTCGCTCATCAGCATCAGGGACGACCGCACATGGTCGGCGACGATGCGCATCCGCACGTCGTCGTCGTGAACGGCCCCGTAGCGGCGACCGGATAGTTCCGCGGCCCGGTCGAGGACCGGGCGCACCTGGTCGATCTCGTACATGTTCTGAACGCCCTGTTTGAGGAAGGCGACACGTTCGAGCCCCATGCCGGTGTCGATGTTCTTCTTCGGCAGGTCGCCGAGGATGACAAAGTCGTTCTTGCTGGTGCCCTCGCCGCGGAGGTACTGCATGAAGACGAGGTTCCAGATTTCGACGTAACGGTCGTCGTCGGTGGCCGGGCCGCCGTCGATGCCGTAGGCCGGGCCGCGGTCGAAGAAGATCTCGGAGCAGGGTCCGGCGGGCCCGGGCTGACCGGTCGACCAGTAGTTGGAGTCCATGCCGAGACGCTGGATGCGGTGCTCGGGCAGGCCGAGGGCGCGCCAGTACCGAAAGGCCTCATCGTCGTCCTCGTAGACGGTGACCCAGAGGTCCTTCTCGGCGAAGCCGTAGCCGCCGTCGGCATCTGAGGTGGTGAGCAGCTCCCAGGCGTAACCGATCGCCTCTTCCTTGAAGTAGTCGCCGAACGAGAAGTTGCCGTTCATCTGGAAGAAGGTGCCGTGACGCGGGGTCTTGCCGACCTCTTCGATGTCGTTGGTGCGGATGCATTTCTGAACACTCGTCGCTCGCGGGTAGGGGGGCGGCACGAGACCGGTCAAATACGGTACGAACGGGACCATCCCGGCCACCGTGAACAGGAGTGTGGGGTCGTCGCTGACAAGCGAAGCGGAGGGGACGACGGTGTGACCGCGATCGGCAAAGAAGTCGAGCCAGCGCCCGCGAATTTCAGCAGTCTGCATTAGTTCCGTAGTTCGTTGTAGTGAAAAAGATTTGGATGATACCTACCTGGCGAGCACGTACTTGGCGAGTACTTACTTGGCAAGTACTTACTTGGCGAGTACTTACTTGGCAAGTACTTACTTGGCAAGTTTTTCGATCGTGATTTCGGTCTCCGACGCGATTTCGCCGATGGCGTCCCGCAGCTCGGCCTCACGCTTGCGGTAGCCGTCCGAGATGGCCTCACCGAATTCGCGCGCCTTGGTGTCCAGATCGGCGAAGAATTGCTTCCCCTGACGCGTCTTGCCGGCTTCGCGGGCGATGAGCAGCCCCGTGGTGACACCGACGACAAACCAGATGAAATTCTTCATAGCAATGCTCCCTGAATATGTGTGGAGACCCTGAAAAGTGGTGAAAAGGTCGGTTCACGGCGGTTGAACGTCTGGAACGACCGTCTGACCGGCGAATCCCAGACGGGCCGGCTCCGTTCCAGAGTACCCGACTACCTGTGGCGGCGGCGGCGGGTACCGCCCGGGCGGGCAGCCCCCAGGGCCGCGCGAACCCCCGCGGAGAAGCCGGCCACTTTGACCAGCGGGCCGCCGACGGTCGCCGCGACGAGGGCGACCAGAGCGGAGACGTTGCCCGTGACATCCGCAACGTTCGAGGTGATGGTGTCCACCCGGGCCAACTGCGCGTTGGTCTCCTGAATGGTCTTGGTGGATTCCTCAAGCAGTGGGGTGACGGTGTGGGTCAGGTCGCGGATGGCCACGGTCGTCTCGTCGAAGACGCGGCCGAGCTTGACCAGGGGCAGGGCCAGGAACCCGACCAGCATCAGGAAGGCAGCGGCGAACACGAGCCCGACAATATCTCCACCAGACATTGACCAACCATCCATTCCAGATTCGGCATTCACGAGCCAGGTGCGCGTACACAAAGAGCGGACCACCCCAGGGTGATCCGCTCTCCAGCGTAGTTCAGTTGCAGCGCCTGACGGCGGTGCGGGTGAAAAGGAGCCTAGCGGGCCGCGTAGTACTCGACGACGAGCTGGACTTCACAGGTCACGGGAATTTCGATGCGCTTCGGGCGGCGCACGAGGCGGGCCTGCAGCTTGTCGATCTCGACCTCGAGGTAGGCGGGGAGCTTGGGCAGAACGTCGACGTGACCGCCGGCGGCTGCGACCTGGAACGGCTCCATGGCCTCGCTCTTGGGCTTGACATGGATGAGCTGTCCCGGCTTCACGCGGAAGGAGGGACGGTCGACCAGCTGGCCGTCGATCAGGATGTGACGGTGCACGATCATCTGACGGGCCTGGGCGGTGGTGCGGGCGATCGCGGAGCGAACGAGAAGAGCGTCGAGACGGGTCTCGAGGATCTCGACGAGGTTCTCACCGGTCAGTCCCTGGGCGCGGCGAGCTTCCTCGAACGCGATCTTGAGCTGGGCTTCGCGGATGCCGTACTGGGCGCGTAAGCGCTGCTTTTCGCGGAGGCGAACGGCGTAGTCGGAGTCGGTCTTGCGCTTGGTGCGACCGTGCTCGCCCGGGGCGTACGGACGCTTCTCCAGATAGCGCGCGGCCTTCGGGGTCAGGGCGATGCCCAGGGCCCGCGAGAGGCGGGTCTTACTGCGGGTACGTGACTTGGTAGACACGGTGTCCTTTCGATGGAACTGCAAACAAGGGAAACCAGGGCGGGGGCCGCGCAGTGAGACAGCACAGGCTCAACGTCATGGGAGTTCAGAGGGGTGGTGCCACGGGACGCCCGGCTACAGGGCGAGACCATCCAATCCGGAATCGGACGCAGCCGCATGCCGATTCCATTTGTAGGCAGCCTTTAGATTAGCACATCGGGTTGTTCGGCCGTTCCGTTCAGCGGGCACGGATGATCTTGCGCAACTTGGCGAGGCGGGCCGAGACCTCGCGCTCGTGGCCATGCTCGGTGGGCTCGTAATAGCGCACCTCGGCGAGCTCGTCCGGCGGGTACTGCTGGGCCAGCACGCCGAGGGCGTCGTCGTGGGGATACTTGTAGCCCTTGCCGTGGCCGAGGCGTTTGGCGCCTGGGTAGTGCGCATCCCGCAACGGTTTGGGCACCCGGCCGGTCTTGCCGTTCCGCACGTCGGCGATCGCCGCATCCAGGGCCATGTAGGCCGCGTTGGACTTGGGTGCGGTGGCCAGGTGCACGACGGCCTGGGCGAGCGGGATGCGGCCCTCGGGCATGCCGATGTATTGCACGGCGTCGGCGGCGGCGATGGCGATCACCAGCGCCTGCGGGTCGGCCATGCCGATGTCTTCGGAGGCCAGCACGATGATGCGGCGGCAGATGAACCGGGGATCTTCGCCGGCCTCGATCATGCGCGCGAGATAGTGGAGGGACGCGTCGACATCCGAGCCGCGTACCGATTTGATGAAGGCGCTGATGACGTCGTAGTGCTCGTCGCCGTTGCGATCGTAGCGCAGAAGCGCACGGTCGACAGCGAGGGCGACGACCTCGGTGGTGATGACCGGCTTCGCGTCGGACTCGGCGTCGACGGAGGACGCCGCCGCCACCGACCCGGCTTCCAGGGCGGTCAGCGCCCGTCGGGCGTCACCGGACGCGAGCCGGATGATCGCGGCCCTGGCTTCGGGGTCGAGCACGAACCGGTCGGCCAGGCCGCGCGGGTCGACCACGGCCCGGTCGACAACGACACCGAGATCGTCGTCGCTGAGCGTTTCGAGGGTGAGCAGTAGGGAGCGGGACAGCAGCGGCGAGATGACGGAGAAGGACGGGTTCTCGGTGGTGGCGGCCACGAGGATGATGACCCCGTTCTCCACCCCGGGCAGGAGAGCGTCCTGCTGCGCCTTGCTGAACCGGTGGATCTCGTCCAGGAAGAGCACGGTGGAGAGTCCGTAGAGGTCCCGGCTGGTGCGCGCCTCTTCCATTACCTGGCGCACGTCCCGCACTCCGGCCGACACGGCGGACAGCTCGACAAACCGGCGGCCCGAGCTGCGCGCGATGGCCTGGGCCAGGGTGGTCTTGCCGGTGCCGGGCGGGCCCCACAGGATGACAGAGACCGCGCCCTGCTCCCCTGTCTTGTCACTGGCCAGGCTGACCAGCGGGGAGCCCGGTGTGAGCAGATGCTTCTGACCGGCGACCTCCTCGAGGCTCGTCGGGCGCATCCGTACGGCGAGGGGTGTGGCCCCGCTGCGCAGTCCCGGTTGTGAATCCACCATGGGTCCAGCGTAGTTTGTGCCGGTGACCGGGCCGCTCCTGAACCGGTGCTGCCCGGAGCGGATGTTTGTCTGCCCTCTCCGGGTTGCGTAGAGTTCAACATGGTTCGGGCGCCAGACGCTGGAGCCGTCCCCGTTCGATCGGGCCTTCCGAAGGAGGCCGCCTGGAGGCTACGACGTGGTACCGAACAAGAAGCAAGAACGTGAAGCCCGCGAGGCGCGCGTGCGTGTACGCGCCTTTCAGGCCCGGCGTTCGGTGAATGCGCACCAGGTGAAGCGGCGCCGGCGGGACAACCTCATCGCCGGCGTCAGCGTGGCTGTGGTCGTGGCGCTGGCCGTCGGCGCCCAGGTGCTGTTCTTCACCGGAGGCCCCGGCAGCCCGGCACCCTCCGTGGCCGACACCGCTTCCCCCTCCGCGTCGGCCGCACCGTCCGACAGCGCGAACAGCGGCGAGGTGCCGCCCAGCACCCTGGCGGAAGACCGCACCTGGACCGGCACGCTGGCCCTCAACGGCATTCCGCTCGAGATCGAGCTCGATGGAGCCCTCGCCCCTCAGGCGGTGTCCTCGACCATCAACCTGA
The DNA here is from genome assembly GCF_004403055.1 of Cryobacterium sp. TMT1-19. NCBI lineage: Bacteria > Bacillati > Actinomycetota > Actinomycetes > Micrococcales > Microbacteriaceae > Cryobacterium > Cryobacterium sp. TMT1-19. The sequence goes on along the minus strand of NZ_SOHB01000010.1, from coordinate 71,729 downwards.
TCACCACCGGCTTCTATAAGGAAGTGACCTGCCACCGGCTCACCGACGGCGGTTTCTTCGTGCTGCAGTGCGGGGACCCGACCGGAACGGGATCGGGTGGCCCCGGCTACAGCTATGGACCGATTGAAAACGCCCCGGCCGACGATGTGTACCCGGCCGGCACACTGGCCATGGCCCGCCAGGGCGGCAACGCCTACAGTATGGGCAGCCAGTTCTTCATCGTCTACGACGACACGACCATCCCCGCCGACGCGGTCGGCGGCTACACGGTGCTCGGCCGGGTGACCGATGGACTGGACGAAATCAAAGCGCAGATCACGGCTGCCGGCGTCGCCGACGGCTCTTCGGACGGCACCCCTCAGGTGCCGACCAGCATCACTCAGGTATCAGTTCAGTAGAACAGACGAACAGCGCGCGGGCTTGCAATAGGCTTGACCGGGTATTGGCTCACTTGTGAGCACACAACGACATCAATAAGGTGAGGCTCTTGACTACGACAGATCAGCAACCATGGGGTCGCGTAGACGAAACCGGCACGGTTTACGTGCGCGAAGCTACAGGCGAGCGCGCCGTGGGACAGTATCCCGACGCGACGCCGGAAGAGGCGCTTGCCTACTTCGAACGGAAATACGTTGAGCTCAACGGCCAGGTCACGCTTCTCGAACAGCGCGCCAAGGGTGGCGCACCTGCCGCAGATATCGCGAAGTCCGTCAAACATCTGACCGAGGCCGTGGCGAACGCCAACGCGGTCGGCAACCTGGCAGCCCTGGCTACCCGCCTGGGTGCCCTCGGCGGCGCGGTGACCGAACTCACCGAGCAGCAGGGCGCCGAAGCGAAGGCCGCAGCGACCGCCGCCGTCGCCGAGCGTGCCGCGATCGTCGCCGAGGCCGAGGCTCTCGCCGCCGAAGACCCGGCTAAGACGCAGTGGAAGCAGACCAGCGCTGCTCTGGAAGCCCTGTTCGCGAAGTGGCAGGCCCACCAGCACGATGCTCCGCGCATTCCCAAGGGCGAGGCCAATGACCTCTGGAAGCGGTTCCGCGCGGCCCGCACCACGATCGAGCAGAACCGCAAGGCATTCTTCGCCGAGTTGGACAGCGCCCACAAGGACGTTCGCAACCGCAAGCAGCACCTGATCGAACGGGCCGAGGCCCTCGCCCCCAAGGGCGCCGATGGCATCCCGGGCTACCGCAATCTGCTCGACGAGTGGAAGCTCGCGGGTCGCAGCGGCAAGAAGCAGGACGACGCCATGTGGGCCAAGTTCAAGGCAGCCGGCGACGTGCTTTACTCGGTCAAGTCCGAAATCGACGCGCACGACGACGAGGAGTTCGCGGGAAACCTGACTCTCAAGGTCGAGCTGCTCACCGAAGCCGAACTTCTGCTGGCCGAGACGGACCGCACCAAGGCGCGCAGCGCGCTGAGCTCCATCCAGCGCCGGTGGGACGCCATCGGCAAGGTTCCGCGCGACTCGGTCAAGTCCATCGAGGACCGCATGCGCAAGGTCGAGGCAGCCGTGCGCAAGCTCGACGACGACCACTGGAAGCGCAACAACCCGGAGACCAAGGCTCGCGCCGAGGGTCTGGCCGGCCAGCTGCACGATGCCATCGTCAAGCTCGAGGCCGAACTGGCCGCGGCGCAGGCCGGCGGGGATGCCGCGGCGATCACGGAAGCCACCGAGGCTCTCGAGACCCGCAAGGCGTGGCTGAAGGCCATCGGCCAGTAGCCCGGCCGTCCACAGCACGACGAGTGGGGATCTGTCCACAGATCCCCACTTTTTGTGGGCGGGAGAACACACCCGGCGCACGCTGAGTCGATGAACCCACAGTCGATGAACTCACGCCTTCCCGTGGTGCTCTCTGCCCACGACCTGCCGCTCGCGGAGCTGTGCGGCGCCCGTCTCGACGGGGAACTCTTCACCCTGGGCGACTTTTGGTGCCCGGTCGACGAGGTCGATGACCGGGTGCGACGCGCCCGAGCCGTCGGGTTGCTGCTTGCGTCCCCAAGGGCCATCGCCGAGCGGATGACCGCTGCCTGGATCTACGGTCTGGCGCCGGAACCTCGCCGCCACCACTTCTGCGTGCAGAGTTCCGCCCGAATGAAACTGGTCCCGTCGCCCCGAATGCAGATCCGCGAGGTCAGCTGCCCGTCCGACCAGCTTCAGGCGATCTCCGGCCTCCGGGTCACGCTGCCCCTGCGCACCGCCGTCGACCTCGTCCGCTGGCACGACGAGCCCACCGACGGTGACCGGGTTGCCCTGATCGCCGCCCTGCTGCGCCTGGCCGGCTGCACCAGCACCGACCCGGCCAGTCGCCTATGCGCGGCACCCAACCTGCCGTTCAAGGCTCCGGCCCTCACCCGACTGCGGGAGGTGCAACGGTACCTCGACGAGCATCCGCGCCTCACCTGATGTCTCTACCGGGAGGCCAATGCGAGCTGAATGGCCGCTCAGCCCTCGTTGACGCGATAGACGTCATAAACGGCGTCGATACGGCGCACCGCATTGAGCACGCGATCGAGGTGCGTGGTGTCGCCCATCTCGAAGACGAACCGGCTGATCGCGAGTCGGTCGGAGGAGGTGTGCACCGTCGCCGACAGGATGTTGACGTGATGCTCCGACAGCACCCGGGTGACGTCTGAGAGCAACCCGGAGCGGTCGAGAGCCTCGATCTGGATCTGCACCAGGAACAGGCTCTTGGAAGTGGGCGCCCAATCGACGTCGATCATGCGCTCGGGTTCCTTGAGCAGGGACTGCACGTTGCGACAGGATGCCTGGTGCACCGATACCCCGGCGCCGCGCGTGATAAACCCCACGACTTTGTCGCCCGGCACGGGAGTGCAGCAGCGGGCAAGCTTCACCAGGATGTCGGGGGCGCCGCGCACGAGGATGCCCGAGTCGCTGTTGCGGAGCGTCTGGGTGCGGCCGTGGGGCGCGAACGGCAGGTCCGTGGCGTCGCTCTCCTCGACGCTCTGCAGGGTGGCGACCACCTTCTCCAGCACCGACTGCGTCGACACATGCCCCTCGCCGACGGCGGCGTACAGCGCAGAGACGTCTTCATACTTCATCACCGCGGCAACCTCGGCGAAGGAGTCCTGGTTCATCAGTTTCTGCAGCGGCAGGTTCTGCTTGCGCATAGCGCGCGCGATGGCGTCGCGGCCCTGCTCGATCGCCTCGTCGCGGCGCTCCTTGGTGAACCACTGGCGGATCTTGTTGCGAGCCCTGGGGCTCTTGACGAAGTTCAGCCAGTCCTTACTCGGCCCGGAGTCGGGATTCTTCGACGTGAACACCTCGACGACGTCACCGGTGACGAGAGGGCTCTCCAGCGGGACGAGGCGCCCGTTGACCTTGGCGCCCATGGTGCGATGGCCGACCTCGGTGTGCACGGCGTAGGCGAAGTCGACCGGGGTGGCGTCGGCCGGCAGACCGATCACCCGGCCCTTGGGGGTGAAGACGTAGACCTCTTTGGCGCCGATCTCGTAGCGCAGCGAGTCGAGGAACTCCCCCGGGTCGGCCGTTTCGGCCTGCCAGTCGGAGATGTGGGCGAGCCAGGCCATGTCGGTGTCGCTCTGCGGGCCCGGACCGGAACTCTTGCCTGTGGTCTGCTCCTTGTACTTCCAGTGCGAGGCCACGCCGAATTCGGCGCGCTGGTGCATTTCCTGGGTGCGGATCTGGATCTCCACGGCGCGCCCGCTCGGGCCGAGAACCGTGGTGTGCAGCGACTGGTACAGGTTGAATTTCGGGGTGGCGATGTAGTCCTTGAACCGGCCGGGAAGCGGCGTCCACCGGGCGTGGATTGCGCCGAGAACCGCGTAGCAGTCCCGCACCGAGTTGACGAGAACTCGAATGCCGACCAGGTCGTAGATGTCGTCGAACTCGCGCCCGCGCACGACCATCTTCTGGTAGATCGAGTAGTACTGCTTGGGCCGGCCGGCGACCTTGCCGCGGATGCGGGCGGCCTTCAGGTCGTCGACGATCGAGTCGATGACGTGCTGCACGAACTCTTCGCGCTGCGGAGTGCGCTGCTTGACAAGACTGTCGATTTCGGCGTAGAGCTTGGGGTACAGCACCGCGAACGAGAGGTCTTCGAGCTCCCACTTGATAGCCTGGATGCCCAGGCGATGCGCGAGCGGCGCGTAAATCTCCAGCGTCTCGGTCGCCTTCCGAACCGCGGACTCGGCAGGCACGAATCCCCAGGTGCGCGCGTTGTGCAGCCGGTCGGCGAGCTTGATGATCAGCACACGGATGTCCTTGGACATCGCCACGATCATCTTGCGCACGGTCTCGGCCTGGGTGCTGTCGCCGTACTTGACCTTGTCCAGCTTGGTGACGCCGTCGACCAGCATGGTGATCTCGTCGCCGAAATCGTGCCTCAGCTGGTCGAGAGTGTACTCGGTGTCCTCCACGGTGTCGTGCAGCAGTGCCGCCGAGACGGTCTTAGGGCCGATGCCCAGATCCGCCAGGATCTGCGCGACCGCGACCGGATGTGTGACGTACGGCTCTCCGCTGCGGCGAAACTGGCCCTCATGCGCCTGCTCCGCGGTGACGTAGGCCCGCTCGATGATCGAGAGGTCCACCTTGGGATGGTGCATCCGCACGGTCTTCAGCAGCGTGTCGACCGCGCCGACCGGCTGGGCCCGGGAAAAGATCCGAGGCACGAGGCGCCGCAAGGATGCCGGCGGGAGCGGAGCCGGGTAGGCAGGAGGAGTCGTCAGTTCGGTCATCTGGCCACCTCCATCCACTTGATCAATTATCACTGCTCCCGAGCCGGATCGGGTACCACTTCCGGCTCGGGTGCGGGCCTCCTCCGGCGGTGATCAGGGCCGACTAGGTGCTGACTTCGGCGGCCACCTTCAGCGCGGGGCCGGCCTTCGCCCGCTGGGCGAGAACCTTCTGGTCGGCGCGGCGCACGGTCGGCTCCGCGGAGCGGATTTGAGCGTACAGCGGCGACGCGATGAAGATCGTCGAGTAGGCGCCGGCGACGATGCCGATCAGGAGTGCCAGCGAGATGTCCCGAAGGGTTCCTGCCCCGAGCACGAGCGTTCCGATGAAGAGGATCGAGGCGACCGGCAGCACCGCGACGACGGAGGTGTTGATCGAGCGCACCAGGGTCTGGTTGACGGCCAGGTTTACGGATTCGGCCAACGTGCGCGTCTCGGCGCCCGCCTCCGAGGTGTTCTCGCGGATCTTGTCGAAGACCACGACCGTGTCGTAGAGCGAGTAGCCGAGGATCGTGAGAAATCCGATCACGGCGGCCGGGGTGATTTCGAAACCGGTGATGCCGTAGATCCCGGCGGTGATGACGAGGTCGTGCATCAGCGCGGTCATGGCCGCGACCGACATCTTCCAGGTGCGGAAGTACAGTGCCATGCCGATGGCGGCGAGCACGAGGAAGATGAGGAGTCCGCGCACGGCCTGGCCGGTGATGTCCTGGCCCCAGACCGGACCGATGAAGGACGCGGTGACCTGCTCGATCGGCACGGCGTAGGCATCCGCCAGCGCGGCGCGAATCTCCCGGGTCTCGTCGCTGGTGAGCTGGTCGGTCTGCACTCGGATGCCGGTGGTGCTGACGCTCGACACCCTGGGCGTCGCCAACGGGACGACCTCGGTCACGGCATCGGCGGCAGCTCCCTGGTCCTGGTCGGCGACCTGGGAGATCTTGAACTCGGAGCCTCCCGTGAACTCGATGCCGAAGACGAAGCCGCCACGCAGCTGGGGAACGACGATGGCCACGAAGAGTGACACGACCGCGACCAGGTACCAGGTCTTGCGCCGCCCGACGATGTCGAACGAGCGCTTGCCGGTGTGCAGGTCGTTGCCGAACTGGGAAAAGCTGGCCATTAGGAATCCTTCCCGTCAGTCGTTCGATCCGCACTGGAACCGACGAGTTCTGACGCCTTGCGCTCGGCGATGGTCTGGCGCTTGGCTGCCTCACGGCTGGCCGAGGACAGTTTGGCGGAAGGGAGGTCATCCGAGGGACGGAATTTCGCCCGCCCGCGGTAGGTCGCGCCCAGGGCCCGCGGGTCGAGGCCGCTGAACTTGTGTCCGTCGCTGAAGAACTTCGTGCGCGCCAGCAGCTGGAGCATCGGGTGGGTGAAGAGCATGACCACGAGCACGTCGACGAGGGTGGTCAGCCCCAGGGTGAGGGCGAAGCCCTTGACGTTGCCGACGGCGACGATGAACAGGACGCCGGCGGCCAAGATGTTGACCGCGTCGGAGGCGAGGATGGTGCGCAGGGCGCGCTTCCAGCCGGCCTCGACGGAGGATTCGAGCCCTCGTCCGTCCCGGAGCTCATCACGCACCCGCTCGAAGTAGACGATGAAGGAGTCGGCGGTGATGCCGATCGCGACGATCAGACCCGCGACGCCGGCCAACGACAGCCGGTAGCCCTCGCGCCAGGACAGGATCGTGATCAGCAGGTAGGTGATGATCGCGGCGACCGTGAGCGACGCCACTGTGACGAGGCCGAGCAGGCGGTACTGGATCAGCGAGTAGAGCACGACCAGTACGAGTCCGATCAGGCCTGCGATCAGGCCGCCGGTGAGCTGGCTGGAGCCCAGGGTCGCCGAGATGGTGTCCTGGCTCTGCACGGTGAAGCTGATCGGCAGGGCGCCGAACTTGAGCTGGTCGGCGAGGGCCTTCGACGAGTCCTGGTCGAAGTCACCGCTGATCTGAGCGTTGCCGTCGGTGATGGCCGCCAGGGTGCGCGGGGCCGAGATGACGTTGCCGTCGAGCACGATCGCGAACTGGTTCTGCGCTGCGGTGAGCGCGTTCAGCCGGGTGCTGACGTCGGCGAAGGCCTTGGTTCCGGTTCCGTCGAAGGTGATGTTGACGACCCATTCACCGGTCGTGGCGCCGCTCTGCGTGGTCTGCTGGCCGTTGGTCGCGTCGGAGACGTTCTCGCCGCTGACTTCGACCGGGCCGAGGATGTACTTGATGGAGCCGTCGGCCTCACAGGTGACAAGCGGCTCCGCCGCCGGTGCCACATTGGTGGTATCGATCTTGCTGCAATCGAAGGCCTCGTACCGGGCCTGGAGCGCGGGGGTGATCCAGTTCAGGTCGCTCCCGTCGGTGGGCACCGCGGTCGGGGTGCTTTCCAGACTCGGGTCGACCGTGGGGGTCGGTACCGGGGTCGCGACCCCGTCCTCTCCGACAACGTCTTCACCGACGCTGGCCGCGGACGGGGCACCGGCCACGAGCACCGGTCGGAACTCGAGCTTGGCTGAGGACTCGATTCGGTTGATCGTCGCGTCGTCCGGCACGCCGGGGATGGACACGACGATGTTCTGGCCACCCTGGGTGTTGATCTCCGCCTCGGAGACGCCTGCCGAGTCGATGCGCTGCCGAATGATCTTCACGGCCTCGTTGAGCTGCTCCGAGGAGACGGACTGCCCGGACTCGAGCTTCGGCGCGAGGATGATCTGCGTGCCGCCCTCGAGGTCCAGGGCCAGCTTTGGGGTCCAGGATCCGCCGCCGGTGAGCACGCCGGCCGTGTTGAGCGCAATCAGGCCGACGATGATCACACCCAGCCACGTGAGTGAACGCCAGGCCTTCTTGGCCGAAGACGACTTTGCCACCAGAGAACTCAGCTTTCTATGCTCATGCTCATGCCCGCGCCGAGGCGCGGGCATGGAGAGGGATTGGTTAGGCGTCGCCCTTTTTGGGCTCTTCGTCGGTGTCGGCGACGCGCTGACCGAAGTCAGGTTCGCCCATAACGGTGGTGCTGCCCTGGTTCAGCTCGGCGACGCCCTCATCTTCGGGCTCGGCCACGATCGGCTCCACCACGCGGGCGATGGTCTGACGGTGCAACTGCACGACGGTTCCGGGGGCGATCTTGAGGGCAACCTTATTCGCCTCCTCGTCAATCGCGAGGATGGTTCCGTACATGCCGAAGTTGGTCATGACCTCGGCGCCGACGACCATCTGGGCCTGCAGGGCAGCGAGGTCCTTCTGGCGTTTGCGGCTGTTGCGGAACATGAAGAACACGAGCGCCGCGAGAACGGCGAGCATGACGAGAGTCAACGGATCCATAAAACTGTGGGACCTTCCGGTTGCGGCGCGAGGGCCGAAGTCTGTGCGTCTGGCTCGGGGGAACCAGCACGAGTGGTTCGAGGCGAACCAACTCGAATTATAGGTCATCCAGCATAAGAGGGATTGGCGGCCCGCCCACCAGAGGCGCCGTCAGGCCGAAATGCCGCCACGCTTCCGCGGTCGCCACCCGGCCGCGCGGGGTGCGCATCAGGAAGCCGATCCGCACCAGGAACGGCTCCACGACGGCCTCGATGGTCTCGGACTCCTCCCCCACGGACACCGCCAGCGTGTTCAGACCCACCGGCCCTCCCCCAAAACGGGTCAGGATGATGCGCATCACCTCCCGGTCGAGCCGGTCGAGCCCGATGGCGTCGACGTCGTACAGCTCGAGAGCCGCGTACACCGCGGCCACATCGGCGTCTCCACCGTGCACCAGCGCGTAGTCCCGCACCCGCCGGAGCAGGCGGTTGGCGATTCTGGGCGTGCCGCGGCACCGACCGGCGATCTCGGCGATGGCGGCCGTGTCGATCGCCAGGTCGAGCAGTTTGGCTGCCCGGCCGAGCACCTGCTCGAGTTCGTGGTCGGCGTAGAACTCGAGGTGGGCGGTGAAGCCGAACCGGTCGCGCAGTGGGTTGGGCAGCAGTCCGGACCGGGTCGTGGCGCCGACCAGGGTGAACGGCGCCAGGTCGAGGGGTACCGAGGTGGCGCCGGCCCCCTTGCCGACCATGATGTCGATGCGGAAGTCCTCCATCGCCAGATAGAGCATCTCCTCGGCGGAGCGGGCCATGCGGTGGATCTCGTCGATGAACAGCACCTCGCCGGGCACCAGCGAGGAGAGTACCGCCGCCAGATCACCGGCGTGCTGGATGGCCGGGCCGCTGGACATCCGCAGCGGGCGGTTGCCCTCGTAGGCGATGATCATGGCCAAAGTGGTCTTGCCGAGTCCGGGCGGGCCGGCCAGAAGGATGTGGTCGGGGGTGCGGCTCTGCATGGTAGCGGCGGTCAGGAGCAGCTGCAGCTGCCCGCGAACCTTCTGCTGGCCGACGAACTCGCCGAGGCTGCGCGGACGGAGGGCACCCTCGAAGGCCAGTTCGGCGTCGCCCTCGAGTTCCGGCCTGGTGAGCTCCACGCCGGAATCTCCGGCCAGACCCTGTGCGCCGGTCACGGGCGACGCTCCGATGCCTGCTGGGCCGGGCCGAGCCTGACGAGTACGAGGCGAAGGAGCGCTGCGACGCCGACCTGCCCGGGTTCGACGGTCTCCGCGAGGGTCTCGTCGACGGCCTCGGCGGCCACCTTCTCCGACCAGCCGAGCCCGATCAGGGCGGCCTGCACGTTCGCCGACGCGCTGGTGGGCTCCGGGCGGGCGGATGCCGCGGCCGTGACGGTCACGAACACCTTGCCGGCCAGGGAGAGCACAATCAGTTTGGCCGTTTTCGGGCCGATGCCGCTGACCTTGCGGAAAGCGCCGTCGTCTTCTGCCGAGACGGCCTGCGCGATCTGGACGGGGCTGAGCACCGCGAGTACGCCGAGGGCCGATTTCGGGCCGACCCCGGTGACGCCGACCAAAAGCTCGAAGACCTCGAGTTCGTCGGGGGACGGGAATCCGAAGAGGGTGAGCGAGTCCTCGCGCACGATAAGGGTGGTCGAAAGCCGGGCCTCCGTGCCGACGCGCAGGGAGAGCGCAGTGGCCGGGGTGACCTGTACGGCCAGACCGACTCCCCCGACCTCGATCACGGCCGTGGAACCCACGGCAGACAGGACAAGGCCACGAACGGAAGCAATCACCGCTTCAGACTACGGGGCACCGGCGACACTGCGCTGCGCTCGGCGGCGCGCCACGCCTTCTGGGCCGGGGTCAGGGTGCCGGGGACCACGTCGGCGCTGGTGGGCAGGGTGCCGCCGGCCGCCCCGGTGCGCCAGGCATGGCAGATCGCGATGGCCAGCGCGTCCGCGGCATCCGCGGGCTTGGGCACCTCGGCCAGGCCCAGCACCCGCGCCACCATGGCGCCGACCTGGGCTTTGTCGGCGGACCCGTAGCCGGTGATGGCTGCCTTGACCTCGCTCGGGGTGTGCAGGGTGACCGTCAGCCCACGCTGAGCGGCCAGGAGCAGCGCGACGCCGCTCAGCTGGGCGGTTCCCATCACGGTGCTGACATTGTCCTGAGCGAACACCCTCTCGATGGCGACGACCGCCGGCTTGTGCCGGTCGAGCAGGTCTTCCAGGCCCCGGCTGATCAGCAGGAGCCTCTGCTCGAGCGGCAAGTCCGGCGAGCTGCGCAGCACGGTCACGTCGACCAGGGACGCGGATCGGTTGGCGGCGACGTCTACGATTCCGACGCCGCAGCGGGTCAGCCCGGGATCGATGCCCAGAACCCGGACCGACACAGCGCGCTACTCGGCTTCGGCCTGAAGCTCCGCGATGACCTCGGGCGACACGTCGTAGTTACTGTAGATGTTCTGCACGTCGTCGAGTTCTTCGAGGGCGTCGATCAGCCGGAACACCTTGCGGGCGGTCTCGGCGTCGACCTCGACCTTGAGCTGGGGCACGAACGCGATGTCGGCGGAGTCGTAGTCGATCCCGGCGGTCTGCAGGGCGGTCCGGGTCGCGACGAGATCGTGCGCTTCGCTGAAAACCTCGAACTTCTCACCGTCGTCGACGACCTCTTCGGCGCCCGCGTCGAGCACGGCGAGGAGCACGTCATCTTCGCTGAGGCCGTTGCTCTTCGGCACGACGACGATGCCCTTGCGGTGGAAGTTGTACGCGACGCTGCCGGGGTCGGCCATGTTGCCGCCGTTTCTGGACATGGTGGTGCGCACCTCGGCGGCCGCGCGGTTCTTGTTGTCGGTCAAACACTCGATCATGACGGCGACGCCGTGCGCGGCGTAGCCCTCATACATGATGGTGGTGTAGTCGACTACTTCGCCGGACAGGCCGGCGCCGCGCTTGACGGCACGGTCAATGTTGTCGTTGGGAACAGAGGTCTTCTTGGCCTTCTGGATCGCGTCGACCAGGGTCGGGTTGCCCGACAGGTCGGCGCCACCCATGCGGGCCGCGACTTCGATGTTCTTGATCAACTTGGCGAAGGCCTTGGCCCGACGCGAGTCGGTGACCGCCTTCTGGTGCTTTGTTGTCGCCCACTTGGAATGTCCGGACATGAGTCTCCCGTTGTCTTTGGCTGTCGTGACGTGGCTGTCGATTGGCGCGGAGTTGTCGCCGCCGTGCTGGTCGCCGCACTACTGGTGCCATTGGTCGCTGCACCGTGGGGTGCGCCTCATTCTAACCCGCGATGCCTGATGGGCCGGGCTTCACGCGCCCGGGGCCGCGGCGATCAGTTTGTTCAGGGTGCGGAGGTTGCGGGTGGTCGTGGTCGACCGGTACCGGGCCTTGCCGCTCAGCTTGCTGAACGGACTGTTGATGCCGATGCTTCGGCGCACCTGCCAGTAGAGCACGCCGGTTCCGGGCCGAACCTGCTCCGTTTCCGGGTCCGGTTCCCCAGCCGCCTCGAGCAGTTCGTCGAGCGCGGTCTGCGCCGATCCGAACACGACATACGGATGCCAACCGTCCCGCTCCGCATCGAATGGGAACGCCCGCGCCACCCCGTCGAGGGTGTCAACGCCGAGCAGCACGATCCACGCCTGATAACCGAAGTTGTCGGAGAGAGCGCGTTCGATTGTGGCCTTGAGGGCCGCGGCATCCGTCTCGCCCGCCGTGAAGATCACGTTGCCGCTGGCCAGAATCGTGCGGACATCCGTGTAGCCGAGCCCGCGGAACACGGCCCGCAGGTCCGTCATCGTGATCGTGATCCCGTTGACGTTGATTCCGCGCAGGAGCGCCACCCAGCCGCCCATGACCGGAGCCTAGTAGCGGAAGCCGGCGGCGGCCACCTTCTGCAGGAAATAGTCGTGGAACCGGTACTCCCCGGTGATCTCGGGGTGGAATGAGGTTCCGAGCAGGTTGTCCTGCTCGACCGCGACGCAGCGCCCGTCCGAGAGCGTGGCTATCGCGCGCGCCCGGGTCCCGACGGACTCCACCACGGGGGCGCGGATGAAAATGGCGTGCACCGGCGGCTCACCGAGCACCGGCACGTCGAGGTCGGTCTCGAAAGAGAGCGTCTGCGAACCGAAGGCGTTGCGACGCACGGCGATGTCGAAGCCGCCGATGCTCTGCTGCCCTTCGATCCCGTCGATGACGGTGTCGGCGAGCATGATCAGGCCCGCGCAGGTGCCGTAGACGGGCAGGCCGGCCCGCACGGCCTCGGCCAGCGGTTCCGCCACGCCGAACGCGCGGGCCAGTTTGTCCATGACGCTGGATTCGCCGCCGGGGATCACGAGCCCGCTGATGCGGTCCAGTTCCTCCGGGCGGCGGATGAGTTCGACTTCGGCGCCGAGGGACCGCAGTACCTCGGCATGCTCACGAAAGTCACCCTGCAGGGCGAGAACTCCAACGCTCACGAACGGGTATCTACCAGCCGCGCTCGGAGAGGCGGTGCGGCGCAGCCAGATCGGACACGTTGATGCCGACCATGGCCTCGCCGAGTCCGCGCGAGACGGATGCGATGACGCTGGGGTCGTCGTAGAAGGTGACGGCCTTGACGATGGCGTTGGCGCGGGCCTGCGGGTTGCCCGACTTGAAGATGCCGGAGCCGACGAATACACCGTCCGCACCCATCTGCATCATCAGGGCCGCGTCGGCGGGGGTGGCCACGCCACCCGCGACGAAGAGCACGACGGGGAGCTTGCCGGTGGCGGCGATCTCGGCGACGAGTTCGTACGGCGCCTGCAGTTCCTTCGCGGCGACGTACAGTTCGTCCTTGGTCAGAGCCGACAGGCGGGCGACCTCACCCTTGATGGTGCGGATGTGCTTCATGGCCTCCGAGACGTCGCCGGTGCCGGCTTCGCCCTTGGACCTGATCATGGCCGCGCCCTCGTTGATGCGGCGAAGCGCCTCACCCAGGTTGGTCGCGCCACAGACGAACGGGACCGTGAAGTTCCACTTGTCGATGTGGTTGACGTAGTCGGCCGGGCTCAGCACCTCGGACTCGTCGATGTAATCGACGTTCAGGGCCTGAAGGATTTGAGCTTCGACGAAGTGGCCGATGCGCGCCTTGGCCATCACCGGGATGGATACCTCGGCGATGATGCTGTCGATCAGGTCGGGGTCGCTCATGCGGGCAACGCCACCCTGGGAACGGATGTCGGCGGGAACCCGCTCAAGGGCCATGACGGCGACAGCACCGGCGTCCTCGGCGATGCGAGCCTGCTCGGCGTTGACGACGTCCATGATGACGCCGCCCTTCATCATGTCGGCGAGACCACGCTTGACGCGGCTCGAACCAAAGGCGGAAGTGGTTTCAGTCATAGCTTTGATTCTATTCCTTGGGTGGTGTCGATTCCGCCCGGCGGGTGCCGGTGGAGGGGTATATACGGCTAGTTGCCATCCTGGGGCCAGCCCTCGGCGACTTCGCGCCGCACATCGCCCAGAAGACGGGGAATCGCCTTCGTTCCGGCGATGATCGGGAAGAAGTTCGAGTCGAGCGCCCAGCGGGGAACGATGTGCTGGTGTAGGTGCTCGGCAATGCCCGCGCCGGCAATACGGCCTTGGTTCATGCCGATGTTGAAGCCGTCGCAGTGCGACACCGCCTTGAGCACACGCATGGCCACCTGGGTGAGACTGCCGATCTCGGCGACCTCCTCCGGACTGGCCTCGTCGTAAGTCGCGACGTGCCGGTACGGACAGACCAGCAGATGCCCGCTGTTATACGGGAACAGGTTCAGCAACACGTAGGCGTGCGTGCCGCGGGCCACAATCAGGGCCTTCTCGTCGGTCATGCTCGGGGCTAGGCAGAAGGGGCAGTCATCCGGGTGCGGCTGCTGGCCGTCCTGGATGTAGACCAGGCGGTGCGGGGTCCATAGCCGTTGGAAGGCATCCGGAACCGCGGCGAACTCGGACGACTGCTCGAGCCCCTCGAACTCGTCGCTATGCGTGTCCATCTCAGACCTGGCCCTGGGTCGTGACCTGCGCGCGCATATGGATCGCGGCGATGATGCGACGGATGGCTTCGTCGGCCGGCACGCCGTTCTCCTGGGTGCCGTCGCGGAACCGGAAGCTCACCGAGCGATTGGAGCGGTCATCCTCGCCGACGATCAGCTGGAAGGGCACCTTCGCCTTGGTGTGGTTGCGGATCTTCTTCTGCATGCGGTCGTCGGAGTGGTCGACCTGGGCGCGCACGCCTGCCGTCTCGAGCCGGCCGATGATTTCGTCGAGGTATGGACCGTACTGCTCGGACACGGGGATGCCGACGACCTGCACCGGGGACAGCCACACCGGGAACGCCCCGGCGTAGTGCTCGGTGAGCACGGCGAAGAAGCGCTCGATCGAACCGAATAGGGCCCGGTGGATCATCACCGGGCGCTGGCGGGAGCCGTCGGGGGCGGTGTACTCGAGGTCGAACCGTTCCGGCAGATTGAAGTCCAGCTGGATGGTGGACATCTGCCAGGTGCGGCCGATCGCGTCGCGGGCCTGCACGGAGATCTTCGGGCCGTAGAAGGCGGCGCCGCCCGGGTCGGCCACGAGTTCGAGACCGGATGCTTCGGCGACTTCGCGCAGGGTGTCGGTCGCTTCCGCCCAGGCCTCGTCGGTGCCGACGAACTTCTTCGGGTCCTTCGTGGAGAGCTCGAGGTAGTAGTCCTCGAGGCCGTAGTCGGCGAGCAGCTTGAGCACGAAGCTGAGGGTGCTGGTGAGCTCCTCTTTCATGCCTTCGCGGGTCGTGTAGATGTGCGCGTCGTCTTGGGTCATCCCGCGCACGCGGGTGAGGCCGTGCACGACGCCGGACTTCTCGTAGCGGTAGACCGAGCCGAATTCGAACAGGCGCATGGGCAGGTCGCGGTAGCTGCGGCCGCTGGAGCGGAAGATCAGGTTGTGGAACGGGCAGTTCATCGGCTTGAGGTAGTAGTCGACGCCCTGACGGGTCATGTGGCCGTCGGCGTCGTACTCCGCGTCGAGTTTCATCGGCGGGAACATGCCATCGGCGTACCAGTCGAGGTGACCGGACGTCTCGAACAGGTTCGACTTGGTGATGTGCGGCGTGTAGACGAAGTCGTAGCCGGCCTCGGTGTGGCGCTTGCGGGAGTAGTTCTCCATCTCCTGACGGATGATGCCACCCCTGGGGTGGAAGACGGGCAGGCCGGAGCCGATCTCCTCGGGGAAGCTGAAGAGGTCGAGTTCGGCGCCGAGCTTGCGATGGTCGCGCTTGGCGGCCTCCTCCTGGCGGGCTTGGTAGGCCCGCAGTTCGTCCTTGGTGGGCCAGGCGGTGCCGTAGATGCGCTGCAGCTGCGGGTTCTTCTCGGACCCGCGCCAGTAGGCGGCGGCCAGACGGGTCAGGGAGTAGCCGTTGCCGATCATGCGCGTGTTCGGCAGGTGGGGACCGCGGCAGAGGTCTTTCCAGAGCGTCTCCCCCGTCTTCGGGTCCACGTTGTCGTAGATGGTGAGTTCGGCGCCGCCGACCTCGACCGACTCGTTGTCGACGGTCTCGGCGGCCCCGCCCTTGAGCCCGATCAGTTCGAGCTTGTACGGCTCGGCGGCGAGTTCGTCCCGGGCCTGGTCGTCGGTGACGACGCGGCGCACGAACCGCTGGCCCTGGCGGATGATGCGGTCCATGGCCTTCTCGAGCGACTTGATGTCCTCGGGGGTGAATGCCTCTTCAACGTCGAAGTCGTAGTAGAAACCGTCGGTGACGGGCGGGCCGATGCCCAGGCGCGCCGCCGGGTTCACGGTCTGCACGGCCTGTGCGAGCACGTGTGCGGCCGAGTGGCGCAGGATGCTGAGGCCGTCGGGCGAGCCGATGGTCACCGGTTCGACGACATCCGTCGGAATCACCGTCGTGGCGAGATCCTTGAGCTCGCCGTTGACGCGCATTGCGACAACGGACCGGTCGGTGAATAGCTCAAAGCCGTCAGCCACGTGTATTACTCCTCAGTATTGTTCGAACCCCAATAACTTTAGCGGCGCGCCTCGACCACGACGGGCACGGCCATTTTGGGCAAAGAAAAACCCCCGGGTTACCGGGGGTTTGCCTGTGGGCGATACTGGGATCGAACCAGTGACCTCTTCCGTGTCAGGGAAGCGCGCTACCGCTGCGCCAATCGCCCATTCTCTGAAAAGACTTTCCAGAAGTGGAGGTGGATACGGGATTCGAACCCGTGTAGACGGCTTTGCAGGCCGCTGCCTCGCCTCTCGGCCAACCCACCACGTAAGATTCGTACCAAAAAGAACCGGCCTTGCGGCCGATTCCATTCGAGCGGATGACGAGATTCGAACTCGCGACCCTCACCTTGGCAAGGTGATGCGCTACCACTGCGCCACATCCGCACTTGTCAACGTTTCCGCTGACTTGAAAGACTCTAGCCGATTCCGGCCGAACCCGCCGCACCCTCCCCGGCGATTCATCGCGGCGAGCCCGAGGAAGGCCCGACTTCACCTGGATTTCCGGCGCTGTGCGGGCAAAAAAACCCCCACTTTACCGGGGGCTTATCTGTTTCCCAACTCTGTGGGCGATACTGGGATCGAACCAGTGACCTCTTCCGTGTCAGGGAAGCGCGCTACCGCTGCGCCAATCGCCCATTTCCTGAAAGTCATTCCTGTATTGTGACTTCCGGGATTGGAGGTGGATACGGGATTCGAACCCGTGTACACGGCTTTGCAGGCCGTTGCCTCGCCTCTCGGCCAACCCACCACTTGGGATTCATACCGAAAGGAACCGGCGTTTCGGCCGATTCCATTCGAGCGGATGACGAGATTCGAACTCGCGACCCTCACCTTGGCAAGGTGATGCGCTACCACTGCGCCACATCCGCAACTGCCCGCATTTCTGCGCGCTTGGAAGACTCTAGCCGATAGTCCTGTTCATATTCAAACCGAGTCGTTCCGGCGTGTTGAGGCCGCCACGATGTGCGCCTTCCACCCGGTCTGGGTTAGTATCGAGACTCGTGGTTACAGTACGAGGCCACAGGGGCGATTGGCGCAGTTGGTAGCGCGCTTCCTTCACACGGAAGAGGTCATCGGTTCGAGTCCGGTATCGCCCACAGCTAAGAAAAAGCCCCGGAGATCCGGGGTTTTTCCTTTTCTCGGTACGGGTCGGAGACTACCTGCGCGGCGCGGTCAGGCCCGCTTCCCGGAGATCACCCGGGCAAGCCAGACGATCAGCGCGATCACGGCGAGCACGATGCCAACCCAGATGAGGAAGTTGAGCGACTCGACGAACCCTCCGGTGAACAGAAGCGCGATGGCGATGATGGCAACGATGACGAGGAGTACGTTCATCCTGCTCGCCGTCCTTTCTTTTGATTGACGTGCACTGATGGTGTGGAGATGTGGATTCGACTCAATCCGTGACGGCGTCCTTGACGTTCTCTCCGGCCTGCTTGAGGTTTGCCCTGGCCTGTTCAGCCTTGCCCTCGGCTTCCAGCCGCTCGTTGTCGGTCAATTTGCCGGCGGCCTCCTTTGCCTTGCCCACGGCTTCCTCGGCCGTGTTCTTCATCTTGTCCGAAGCACTCATGGGGACCGTCCTTTCACTCGTATCCAGCTTTTGCGGTCAGTATAAAGCTCCCGCCCAAGGTAATCTAGGCTGAAATCCATGGACGGGCTTGTCGATCTCTGGGGGCAACTCTCCGCCCGAAACGAGCCTCTGCCCGCGGTCACGGCCTGGCTGACCATCGCGGCCGCTGCCGTGCTCGTGCTGGTTCCGGCCGCGTGGCGGGTCACCCGCCACGTCATCACGATCGCGCACGAGGGCGGCCATGCGGTGGTCGCGACGGTGAGCGGTCGCCGGCTCGGCGGTATCCGTCTGCATTCCGACACCTCGGGGTTGACCGTCAGCAGCGGACGCCCGCGCGGACCCGGCATGGTGCTGACCCTGCTGGCCGGCTATACCGCCCCTGCCCTGCTGGGGCTCGGCGCCGCACGGATGCTCAGCCTCGGCTACGACATCGGCCTGTTGTGGCTGTCGCTGGCGGCCCTGGCACTGCTGCTCGTGCAGATCCGCAACTGGTTCGGACTGTGGTCCGTCCTCGTTACCGCTGGTCTGGTCTTCGGCATCACCTGGTTCGGCACTCCTCCGGTGCAGAGCGTCTTCGCCCTGCTGATCACGGCGTTTCTGCTGCTCGGGGCTGTGCGCACCGTGGTCGAGCTCCAGCGGTCCCGGTCGCGGAGCCGCGGTACCGCCTCCGACGCCGACCAGCTGGCCCGTCTGACCCACATCCCGGGCGTGGTCTGGGTGGCCGTGTTCTTCACCGCGACGATCGCGTGCGCGGGGTCCGCCGGACGGCTCCTCGGCCTGCTTGCCTGATCCTGCCCCGCGGGGGTGCTGCCGTCAGGAGACCGTCGGCACGGCGTGTTTGAAGCCCACGTGGGACGCGGTGAAGCCCAGCCGTTCATAGAACCGGTGCGCGTCGACGCGCGCTGCGTCCGACGTGAGCTGGACGAGTTGAGCCCCGAAGGCCGGGGCATTCTGCACGGCCCACCGAATCATGGCTCCGCCGAGCCCGCGGCTCCTCTGATCCGAGCGAACCCGGACGGCCTCGATCTGCAACCGGGTGGACCCGACCCGGGCGAGCCCAGGGATGACGGTGAGCTGCATGGTGG
Organism: Cryobacterium sp. TMT1-19; assembly: GCF_004403055.1. NCBI lineage: Bacteria > Bacillati > Actinomycetota > Actinomycetes > Micrococcales > Microbacteriaceae > Cryobacterium > Cryobacterium sp. TMT1-19. Next base: position 53,068 of record NZ_SOHB01000010.1, on the reverse strand, counting down.
CCAGCACCTCGCCCAGGAGCGACGTCGCGACCAGCAGCTGTTGGGCCGGATCTGCGTCGATTGCGGCGAATGCCCGTTCGTAGGCGACGCGATCTTCCGGTCGGTCGGCGTCGCCTCGGGAAGCGCTGATGGAGTCGTCGGCGAGAAGCCCCACGATTGCAGACAGGTCCTGGGACAGGGCGCGCCGAAGGAGCACAGCGCCGGCGGGAAGGGTGAGGGTGACGTCGACCATTCTCCGAGTATCCCAAATGCCGCCTTCGCGTCTGTGCTCAGGTGAGCTGGGCCCGGGTCTGGGCCCAAGCCCCAGCCCGAGTTCCAGCCCCAGCCCTCGCATGCTGACAACTGATCTCGCCCGACTCCAACGCGGCGCGGGCCAGCCCGAAGCGACGCCCCGCCTCGACCGGTTCCGCCCGCCGGGCGAACGCCCCGCCCTACCTTGCCTCGATAGGGTCGGCCCGCGACTCAGCCGGCGGCGCCGAACCAGGTGGTGACCCCGGGCGAATACAGCACGGAATCCGGCTCGCGTCCGGCCAGCCCGGGGAATCCCGCCACGGCGAGCAGGGTGTCGTCAAGGCTCACCAGTTCGGCCTCGAAGAGCTCCCACGGCTCATGGTGGTTGCGCAGGTGCACCGTGCGGCCACGCGTACGGGTGAATAGAGCCCAGCGGGCGGTCAGGAAATCGGCGAGCGGGTCGCCGACGACCGGGCGGGCAGTCGGCCGCACCACGATCTCGGTGTGCGCCCCGGCGGCCAGGTGGCGGCGCGCGGTGTAGCGGTACTCCCCCGCCCCGACCTCAAGCTTGGTGCGGGACCACATGTACGGGATCGAGAACAATGCCCGGGCCGCCAGCACAGCCGCCAGCCGGGAGGCCTCCAGCGAGACGAAGACCACGCCGCGGTGCCCGTTCGCATCCACCGCGTACAGGCGCACGTTCACCTCAACGAAGGTGCCGAAGTAGGGAATGGGCGGACTGCCGAAGACGGTGGCCCGGTCCAGCACGAACGGGATCAGCCCAACCCAGCTAGCGCCGTCGAATTCGTCGGGCACGAGACCGTCCGGCAGCAGCGGAGCCAGGAGAGCGGCGTCCACGCGCCAGTGCACGAACATCAGATTCGACCAGCGCTGGCTCGAGGACGCTCGCCCGGCCAGCAGGGGCGCAACGGCCGAGACCGGGTCCATCGCGGCATCCGTCATCTGGAAATCTCCCCTTGTTCCCGAGCCCATGCGGACCGGACTGCGGCATTCTGTGAACATCAACGGTACTCGCACCGGGACCAGGTCGACGCCTTCGAAATGCGAGCGATCCAGGCGCGAAGGCCTGAATCAGCGCCCGACCTGACTGCGCGCTATGCCTCGACGGCCGGCGCGGCCAGAGCGCTGTCGACGTCGGCCTGCTGGGCGGTCGTGAGTGAGGCCTGTGGCTTGGCGGTTTTGGTCGCGGCCGCTCCGACAGCGGCTCCACCGACGAGGTTGCCGAGCAGTTCCCGGATGCCGATACCCATGGTCGACTTGAGCACGCCGTCGACCTCGGTGATACCGGAAGCGACATTCTTGGTCAGTTGGCTGGCGCCATCCGTGGAGATGACCGTCAGGTTGTCGATGTTCGACATCGGAGCGGCCAGCTCGCGGGCGATCTCGGGCAGCATTTCCACCATGCGAAGCTGGATCAGCGCCTCACTCTGCTCGGCGACGGCCTCGGCGGACAGCCGGGTAGCGGTCGCCTCAGCGGTACCGCGGGCGAGGATGGCGTCGGCTTCGGCCTGCCCCTCCGCGCGGAGGGCCTCGGCGTTGGCGATGCGGCTGTCGCGGTCGGCGTTCGCGCCGGCCACGGCGGCCTCCGCCGCCGCGATGGCGGTCACCCGGATGCGGTACGCCTCGGCGTCGGCGATCGCGTTGACCTCGGACTCAAGCTCGGCCTTGCGGAGAGATGCGCGCCGCTGGGCGGTGAGCTCCTGCTCCTGCACGATGGCCTGCTGGGCCTTGGCCTCGGCCAGCGGCTTGGCCGCGGCGGCTTCGGCGGCGGCCTTGTCGGTGTCCAGCTGCAGCGCCGCTTTCCGAAGTGCGAGCGTGTTCTGGGCCTCGGCGATGGCCTGCTCGGCCAGAATGGCGGCCTCCTGTGCCTCCCGGTTGGCCGCGTGCTCGGCAACCTCGGCCTGGCGCCGCACCTTGGCCTGCTCGGCGCGTCCGAGGTCCCGGATGTAGTCGTTCTCGTCAGTGATGCCCTTAATCTCGAACGAGTCCACGTCGACGCCCTGGTTGGCCAGGGACTCCCGGGCGGTCGCCAGCACCGAGGAGCCGAGCTCGTCGCGCTTCTGAATGATGGTCATCACGTTCGTGCCACCGATCGACGACCGCAGAGATCCCGACAGTACTTCCTGTGCGAAGCCGTCGATGTTCTTGTCCTGGCCGAGAAACCTCTGCGCGGCGGCACGAATGGCGGCCGGGTCGTCGCCGACCTTCACAATGGCGACTGCTTCCACAGTGAGGGTGACGCCGTTCTGGTCCTGGGCGACGGCCGTGATCTCGATCGCCCGGCTGCGCAGGCTGATCTTGAACGCCTTCTGGAAGAACGGGGTGATGAACACACCCTGGCCGTGCACGACGCGTTGCCCGGATTCCTCCAGCGTGGCGCCGTCGACTATGGTCTTCTTCGATTTCTTGCCGGTGATGATCAGGGCTTCGTCCGGCCCGGCGTTCTTGTAGACGCTCTTGGCATAGAACAGGCCGATCAGGAAGACGACGATACCCAGCATGATGAGACCGGGGATGGGGCTGAGCAGGAATTCAAACATGGGGTCCTTCCGTTCCGCCGGCACGAAGATCATGCACGTGGCCTGGCACTTCGCGCGGCGCGCGCGGGCACGAGACCCTCGAAGCCTAGTGGTCCGGGTCAGGCGGAACCATTCCCATTTGGGGGGTGCAGGTCAGAGCAGGCCGCGCTCCTGAGCAATAGTCACGGCCCGGGCGCGGTCGGTGTCCTCAAGCTTCTGATAGATGTTGCGCAGATAAGTTTTGACGGTGTTCGGGCTCACATTGTGCTTGCGGGCGATGTCCGCCACGGATTGATGGAAGGGCAGCTCGCGCAGCAGCACCCGCTCCCGCTCGGTGAGCGGTGCGACCGGGGCAGGGGCCGGGGCTGGAGCTGGGCGATTCTCCCCCGGCGCCTGAGCGGACCGAGTCAGAATCCGGCTTGCAAAACCGTCGAGGTCCCCAACCGCCCGACCCTGGTGCCGAGAAGCGACACCCCGAGCCCGCCCACGGCCAGAAAGGCTCTCTCGACCCGCAGCTGCTCAGCCAGGCGCGGCGCCCGAGGAAGACGGGCATCCGCTTCGGCAGATCGTTCACCCTCCTCGGCGATGCCGGCGAGCACGATCCAGGCGCTCACGAGCGTGGACCCGCGCCAACACCGGGCGGCCGGCGTTGCGGCGGCTTCCAGCCGCCCACCGGCGCCGTGGCGGCCCGGGGCCGGCGGGTACGCGAGGGAGCGGAGCAGCACGGCCTCCAACGAGTCCGCACCCAGCACGTTCTCCACCAGGAGAGTGACACGTCGGGCCTCGGCCCGCCCGTCCAGCGCACCGGTCAGCTCGAACCAGGGAATGCAGCACAGGCTCAGCACACGCGGGTGGGCGTCCGCATTCTCCCGCATCAAGCCGTTCAGACTCTCGAGCACCGATCGCCGCCTCGGGTCCGCCGCCGGTGCCGACAGGGACAGGAAGGTCTGGGCGGGCACGATCAGTCCGGAATCGCACACTAGAGGGTCGGCCGTGACAAGCCGTTCCAGCACGCCCTGCTCGATCGGCTCGCAGCGTTCATACCGGCGGATCTGGAGCGAGACCGAGGCGCGGGCCGCTGCGCGGTCGAACGCCGCCCCCGCCACGGATGCCGAGGCACCCGTGGCCGGGCGCGCTGCGGCATCCGTCGCCCGAGCGAGTTGATCGTCGATGAGGCCGGCGCGGGCCCAGTCGCCCCGGCGGGAGGCCGACACGGCGGCGAGGTCGCCGGCAAGCAGGAACAGCCATTGGTTACCGGCATTCCGCGCGGTCACAGCCACCATTCGCAGTCCCGCTTCGGCTCGCTCCGCCTCGCCCAGACCGGCGCGGCACCAGGTCTCCGCGGTGGCGGCCAGCAGGTCGACACCGAGGTCTCCCCGCCGCCCCGGTGCGGTGCGGACGGCGCCCAGCCTGGCCAGACGGTCGCGGATTTCGTCAGGCGTCGCTGCGAAGAAGGCGGCAAGCGCGTCGATCACGACGGTCAAGATCTCCGCACTGCCGCCGGACGCAAGCCCCACCGCCTCGAGCTCCGCCAGCAGGTGGTCGGCCTGCCCCCGGTCGGGAAAGTAAGGCGCGTCCAGGAGCAGCCTCAGGGACGCCGCCACGGATGCACCTGGGTTCCCGGCGCGCGCGGCCGACTCTGCCAGGGCACGGAGGACGAGGTCTGGCGTTCCCCTGAGCACGAGATCGAGACCGAAAGCATCGAGCATCTCGGCGGCGAGGACGGGCAGCTCGGCAGCAAGCGCCTGCTCGAGAGCGTTTTGACCGTCGGCGCGGCGCGCGAACCACCGGGCCGCGGTCTCGTGAGCCGCCGCCGCCGCCACGAAGTCACGTCGCCGCGCCTCGCCCTGCAGATAGGCCAGCAGGATCGGGTGGATGCGATACGCCCTGGTGTCGTCGCCGCTCTCCCTGGTGATAAGTGCGCTGGGCCCGGCCAGCCGGTCCAGCACAGCCCCGGCATCCGCTCGCTTCGTCACCTCGACGGCCAGGTCGACCGAGAGGGCAGGCCTGACGGCGGCGCGCAGCATCGTGTTCTCGTCACCATCAGCTCAGCCGTCGATGATCTCCGACCGGAGGAAACCGGCCACCGCCGGATCGTCACCGTCGAAATCCACCACCAGCCGTGCGGAATCGTTCCTCCCGTGCAGGAACGGCACGATCAGCATCAGACCGGTCACCCATCCCGCGGTGCGCTGCAGCAGGATCGTCGTCTCCTCGTCCGTCAGGAGGAGACGATGCCCGGCGGCGAGCGCCAGCAGCTCGCTCCGATCGAACGCCAGGTCCGCCGGCGACCACGAGACGGATGTCCTCGGGCGCCGACGCGACCGGCTCGCCCACCAGCCCCGGCCGATCCGCTTCGACACGGTCCAACCCACCGATGAACACGTACCGGGTGTCCCCGTCGCCTGACACCCCCGAGCGCCGCCCGACCTGCCGCCAGACATCAGCGGGACGGAACCGGCCCGGCTGCGCGCGTACCCAGGTGACCGACTCCCCGTTCCGGTGAAGACGGCCAGCCCAGGAGGCCAGCAGGGTCATCTTCCCGGAGCCTGCCGCAGCCCAAACGCAGACGCAGCGCACTTCGCCGGCGATGAGCCGATGAAATGCACCATCAAGCCGCGGCCGTTCCACCTCAGCGGTCGACGGAGCCGGGATCGGCGTGCCGACCCCCGGTGACGGTGCAGCCGGTGACGACGCTGCAGGTGTCACGGCTCCCGGTGTCAGGGCTGCGCCCGGAAGCACCATCTGAGCCGGTACCCGATGCGAGGTCATAGAGACACGTCCTCCATTCGCGGTCCCGAGTGGTCGTTCAGCCTCGTCACCGTAGCTCTCGGCCTGCCCCACGGCTAGGGTGCCCGGTGCACGCCGCACCGCCTGCAGCGGGTTCGAACGTTTGGAATTCACCCGTTTCGGGTGAAGGTGGTCCGGCCGCCTGGACGTAGAACAGTGGCACCCGTCACATTGTGTCGTGGTCGACGCTCAACGCAGGAAAACGGCAGTGCCCGAAGATGAGGAGAAAGTGCCATGGACTTCTGGGAAAACCTGTGGGGGACGATCTGGTTCTTCTTCTGGACCTTCGCGATAGTTTCGTAATTCTTTGCTCTCTTCGGCGTCATCGTCGACCTGTTTCGGGACCGGCAGCTCGGCGGCTGGGCGAAGGCGGCGTGGTTCCTCGTCCTGTTCTTCGTTCCCTTCCTCACCGTGCTGATCTGCGTGATCGCCCGCGGCAAGGGCATGGCGGAACGCAGTTCCACGGAGTCGAGGGAGTACCAGGCGCAGACCGATCAGTACATCCGCAGTGTCGCCGGAACCAGTGCCGGGCCCACGGAGGAGATCGGCCGGGCGAAGGCCCTGCACGATGCGGGCGCGATCACCCCGGCCGAGTTCGACGCCCTGAAGTCCCAGGCGCTGTCGAGGTCGTCCTACACCGAATAGGACAGCCACCCAATAGGACAGCCACCGAATAGGACAGCACGCACAGAGCGGTGGCCTCATCCGTTGAACCGGATGCGCCCACCGCCCTGTGCGTGACCTGATCGAGTGGGGTGCTGCTTCATGGTTAGACGGCGTCGAGCGCGTAGCCCTCTTCACCGTGCACGATGGTGTCCACTCCGGCCACCTCGTCTTCGTTGTTGATTCGGAAGCCGATCGTCTTCTGAATGATCACGCCGATGCCGTAGGCCATCACGAAGGAGAAGATCGCGATGCCGAAGGCTGCGACAAACTGCACCCAGAGCTGGTTGAGGCTGCCGGTGTCGAGCAGGCCGATGCCCGACCCGAAGATACCGATGTAGAGCGTTCCGATCATGCCACCGATGAGGTGGATGCCCACCACGTCGAGCGAGTCGTCGAAGCCCCACTTGAACTTCAGGTCGATGGCAACCGCGCACACCGCTCCGACGAGGACTCCGAGGACGATCGCCCAGAACGGGGTAAGGATGTTACAGGCAGGGGTGACGGCGACGAGCCCGGCGACGGCACCCGAGGCGGCACCGATCGAGGTGGGCTTGCCGTCCTTGATCTTCTCGACGATCAGCCAGCCGAGAATACCGGCGGCGGGAGCGACGAGCGTGTTGATCCAGGCGAGGGCGGCGACACCGTCGACGGCGGCTTCGGAGCCGGCATTGAAACCGAACCAGCCGAACCACAGGAGCGAGGCACCGAGGAGGGTGAGCGGAACGTTGTGGGGCTTGGAGATGCCCTTCTTGAAACCCACCCGCTTGCCGAGCACCAAGGCGAGAGCCAGACCGGCTGCACCGGCGTTGATGTGCACGGCGGTGCCACCGGCGAAGTCGTTGACCCCGAGAGCGGCGGGAGCCCAGCCGTCGGCGAGGTTGAAGACCCAGTAGGCGACCGGGAAATACACCAGGGTCGACCACACGGCGGCGAAGATCAACCAGGCGCCGAACTTGGCACGGTCGGCGATCGCACCAGAGATCAGTGCGACGGTGATGATGGCGAAGGTGGCCTGGAAGCCGGCGAACGCCAGCCCGTTCAGGTCGGGAGAGAGAAATCCGTCTTCCCCGGCGCCGAGCAGCCCACTCAGGCCGAGCAGCCCGGACGGGTTGCCGAGGAAACCGGGGATCAGCGGCGGGCCGAAGACGAGCCCGTAGCCGTAGAGCACCCACAGCACACCGACAACGCCCATCGCGCCGAAGCTCATCATCATCATGCTGATGACGCTCTTCGCCTTCACCATTCCGCCGTAGAAGAAGGCAACACCGGGAGTCATCAGAAGCACGAGGGCGGCCGCGACGAGGAGCCACAGGGAATTGAGATTCAGGGCTATTTCATCAGTTGTGGCGTCCAACAGGACTGACAGTTCAACCATGGATATGGTTACCTCTCGCTACTAACAGTGATTGCCGTCGACGTGCACAGGGTGAGCGGTTGATCGTGTCTCGGCGGGTACAGAGTCAGTTTGGAGTTGTCAGGTTTCGGTGAGTGCGCGCGGATGTTTCGCCCGCGTTACGCGCCGAGCGACGGTGTTAACATCGCGTTTCCGGCAGGCAGAGCGGTGGTCCGGCCCCGATCAGTCGTGGATCAGTCGTGCGGTGGAAGCTCACCTGTGGTCAGCGCCACGAGACGGGACTGGGACCGCTGGTACTTCTTTCGGTAACCGCCGGAGAGCATCTCCTCGTCGAAGACCTCGTTCAGGGGCTGCCCGTTTGCGATGATCGGAATCTCCGCGTCGTAGACCCGGTCGATGAAGGCGACCAGCCTGAGGGCATCCGTCTGGTCGGTCAGCAGGTACACATCGGTCAGGGCGATGACGTCGATGCCGTGGATCAACTTGATGTACTTCGACGGATGCACCGTGCTGAGATGTCGGATCAGGTCGCCGAAGTCGTCCCGGGTCACCGTGGAGCCGCGTTCGACCAGGGCGGGCACCAGCTGGTCCACTTCGTCCCGGGGCACGGCGATGGCGTGGCCCTCGATGTCGCGCCTGCGGTAGTCGAGGCCGTCGATACGCACGATCTCGAAGTTCGCGGACATCGCCTGGATCTCGCGAAGGAAGTCGATCGCGGCGAAACGCCCCTCGCCCAGCGAATTCGGCGGCGTGTTCGACGTGGCGGCGACGCGGGTACCCGAGGCCACGAGCTCGCCCAGAAGCCGGGTCATCAGCATAGTGTCGCCCGGGTCGTCGAGTTCGAACTCGTCGATGCAGATCAGGCGGGCGCCGGAGAGCTGCCTGACGGTGGCTGCGTAGCCGAGTGCTCCCACCAGTGCGGTGTACTCGATGAAGGTGCCGAAGTATTTCGGTCCCGGGGCGGCATGCCAGAGCGCGGCCAGCAGGTGGGTCTTGCCGACGCCGAAACCACCGTCCAGGTAGATGCCCGGCAGCTCCGGCTTGGGCTTGCGGGTGCGGGAGAAGAAGCCGCTGGGCCGCTGGGCCAGCCAGGCTCCGGCAAAGGTGCCCAGCCGTTCCACGGCCTCGAGCTGCGAGGGGAAGTTCAGGTCAGGTCGGTACGACGCGAAGGAGGCGTGCTCGAACTGGGGCGGCGGAACCAACTCGGCCACGATCTCCGGCCCGGTGATGCTCGGAGAGCGATCGGCCAAACGTTGCACCTGGCTGAGAGCTTGTGGAGCCATGCTGTAGTACCCGGTTTCTGTGTCGGACTGATAGTCCCGGTCGGAGCATCATCGTTGAAGAACGACCGCGGATGCGATCAGGACCCATACCGCGTAGATTCGAAAACGCGGACCGGTAACCAGCCTAAGCCGCGCCCATTTGATTCCAGTGTCCATCGGACGCCACCAGGAGGTTCCCCCCATGTCTGTTGATCTCGATCCGGCACCGAAGTTCATGGCCTACGCCCACCCCGAACGTCTGGTCAGCACCGAGTGGCTGCAGGCGCATCTCGAAACCCCCGGTCTTGTTGTCGTCGAATCGGATGAAGACGTTCTGCTCTACGAAACCGGCCACATCCCGGGAGCCGTGAAAATCGACTGGCACACCGACCTCAATGATCCGGTCGAGCGCGACTTCGTCGACGGTGCCGCCTTCGCCGCAATGCTCGGTGCCAAGGGCATCTCCCGCGACACCACCGTGGTCATCTACGGCGACAAGAACAACTGGTGGGCGGCCTACGCCCTGTGGGTGTTCACCCTATTCGGCCACGAAGACGTCCGCCTGCTCGACGGCGGCCGTGACAAGTGGGTGGCCGAGGAACGAGGCCTCACCCGGGACAAGCCCGTTATCACCCCGACCGTGTACCCGGTCGCCCCGCGCAACGATTCCGCCATCCGCGCATTCCGCGAGGATGTCTTCGCGCACTTCGGGAACCCGCTGATCGACGTGCGCTCCCCCGAGGAGTACACCGGCGAACGCACCCACATGCCGGCCTACCCGGAGGAGGGCGCCCTGCGCGGCGGCCACATCCCGTCGGCAGCGTCGGTGCCGTGGGCGCGCGCCGCTGCACCGGACGCCACCTTCCGCACCCGCACCGAGCTGGACGCCATCTACCGTGACGAGGCCGGCCTCTCCGACGGCGACAACGTCATCGCCTACTGCCGGATCGGCGAGCGGTCCAGCCACACCTGGTTCGTCCTGACCCACCTTCTCGGCTTCGAAGGCGTGCGCAACTACGACGGGTCCTGGACCGAATGGGGTAACGCCGTGCACGTGCCGATCGCGATGGGCACGGAGCCGGGCGCCGCACCTCAGCCCCGCTGAGCCGGCCGGCCCACTCGGATTCCGGGGCCTCACGGCCCGCGCATGGCAGAATGAGTGTTGATGACCGCCACCGAACTTCCCGCCAAACTGGCCGAGATCCGCGATGACTTCCTCGAACTCGAGGAGTCCGACCGGCTGCTGCTGCTGCTTGAGTTCGCCGACGAGCTGCCGGCGCTTCCGCCGCGCTACGCGGAGCACCCGGACCTGCTCGAGCGGGTCGTTGAATGCCAGTCCCCCGTCTTCATGTTCGTCGAGGTGGACGACGAGTCCGCGGTGCACCTCTACGCGACCGCTCCCCGGGAGTCGCCGACGACCCGGGGCTTCGCCTCGATCCTGGCCCAAGGTCTGGATGGGCTCAGCGCCCAGGAGGTGCTCGATGTGCCGGATGACTATCCGAACACGATCGGATTGACGAAAGCGGTGTCTCCCCTGCGCATCCGCGGCATGTCAGCCATGCTCGCCCGCACCAAGCGCCGCCTACGCGAGGGCGCTGCGTGACCCTGACACGGGTGTTTCCGGAGCCGGACGCGGGCGGCGATACGGTCGACCTGCCGCGGAGCGTCGACGGGCTCGACCCGGACAGCCGGGATTGGCTGTTGCGGCGCTACGCCCCGGCGCCGGGCGCGTACCTGCGGGTCAACATGATCGCCAGCCTGAACGGCGGCGTGGCCGGGACCGATGGCACCTCGGATTCCCTCTCGAGCCGCCTCGATCGCCGCATCCTAGGTGTGATCAGGGAACTTGCCGACGTCGTCCTGGTCGGCGCCGGCAGTGTCCGTGCGGAGGGGTACGTCGTGCCGGCCCGGGCGGCCCTCGCGGTCGTCACCTCCAGCGGAAACCTGGCCGGTCATCGGCTCGAGCACTTTACGCACCGGGACTCCGCACACCCGGAATCCGCGCATCGGCAGCCGGTGTTCATCCTCTGTCCGCGCATCGCAGTCGGCCGGGTGGAGGCCGCCACGGTCGGGGCCCGCACGACCGTCGTGCCGCTCGACGATGAGAACGGTGTCCTCACTCCGTCCACGATTCTCGCGGCCCTCTGCGCCCTCGGCCTCCCGCGCATCGTCTGCGAGGGAGGTCCGGTGCTGGCCGGGCGATTCTTCGCGGCCGACCTGGTCGACGAATTCTGCCTGTCCACGAGCCCCCAGGTAGTGCTCGGCGGCCGGGGGTTGCTCGAATCGGCCACGGCCGGATCCACCGGATTCAGGTTGCGGCAACTTCTTCTGGACGACCAGGGAGCGACTTACGCTCGGTGGGAGCGATCTCGACCAGCCAGTTCGTGATGGCCTGATTCCAACCCTCGCGGTCGTAGTTCCACAGCTTCGTGTGCCGCGCCACCGCGAACGGCAGAAAGGTCACGATGTCGGGTCGGCGCCCGGCCAGGGCGCGGGAGCCGGTCGCGGGCACGAATCCGTCGTCGTCGCTGTGCATCAGGAGCACCGGTAGGTCGAGCTCGGCGGCGCGCGTGACGAAATCGAGGCGTCCGAAGTCGATCGGTTGGGTCTGACCGGTGACGATCTTGCCCCAACGCCGTCCCAGGACCTCCAGAGCACCGCTGGCGATGACCGCGGGCAGGCCGAGCAGGCCGCCGTGGAAGCGCGCGACATCCGCCCAGTCGATCACGGGCGAGTCGAGCACGATGCCGACGATCCGGTCGCGCAGCGTTGATCGCGTCGCGCTCTGCAGCACGATCGCGCCGCCCATGGACCACCCCATCAACACGATCTCGGTCGCACCGCGGTGCACCGCGAACGCGATCGCCGCATCGACATCCTGCCACTCCGCGTCTCCGAGGGAATACCGGCCGTCGCCGCTCCGCGGTGCCTCCCCGTCGTTGCGGTACGACACAAGCAGGGACGTGAAGCCCGCATCCCGGAAGACCGGCGCCGCTCGCAGCGTCTCCTGCCGCTGCACCCCGCGCCCGTGCACCTGGATCACCCAGCGGCCGTCCGGCTCCTCGGCCGGGATCAGCCAGGCCGGGGCGTCACCGGCGTCGGTAGAAACGAGCACGTCCTCGAAGGCGAAGCCGAGGTCCCAGGGCCCGAGGTACGAGTAGCCGCCGAGCCGGCCGCGCTCGGCCCGGGCCAGATCCCCGTGATCGACGCGCAGGATGCGCCGCGTCACCTTCGTGGGCGTGAGACGGAGGATCTCGCCCAGGTGGGCGTGTCCTGTATCACCCGAGAACCAGAAGCTGTAATCGCCCTGCAGTACGGAATCCGCCGTGGACTGCAGCGTAATCGTTTCCGCCGCGAGGTCGACGGAGTGGATCCGCACGTCGTCGGAGCGCGTGGTCGAGGGCGTCACAATCCGACGTGCCATCACGGCCGCCAAAACACCGCCCGCGACCCCCAGCAACACCGTTGCCCCGGCGACTGCGATCCCGCTCACCGCCAGAAAACGCCTCGGGTACCGCCCTGAGCCCGCCCGCTCACGCATGACTACCTCCCCTGTCCGGCGTGCCTGTCCGACTCCGCTCGAAAAAAACTCTAGTCTGCACACGTGCCCGAAACACAAGAAACGCTCCCGCCGGAGTTCGCCGCCGCCCGCGCATCCTTCGCACGTGCCCGCATCCGTACGGAGCTTGTGGTCAATGAGATTTCCGCACCCGGAAACCTCGCTCCGCACTCCATCGCCTTCTCGGCCGACGTGACCCCGGTACGTCACGGGAGCGACTCCGATCTCGGGACCGGACGCTTCATCCTGCTTTATGACCCGGCCGAGCCCGAGGAGTGGGGCGGCGCCTTCCGCGTCGTCTGCTTCGCCCAGGCTCCCCTGGAAACCGACATCGGCCTCGACCCGTTCGTCGCGGGGGTCACCTGGTCGTGGCTGGTCGATGCTCTCGACGCCCACGGGGCACGGTATACAGCGGCCTCGGGGACCGCTACTAAGATTATCTCGTCCGGCTTTGGCGAACTTGCCAAGCAGGGCGATGGCGCGCAGATCGAACTGCGAGCCTCGTGGACGCCGCTGGACCACAATCTCGCCGCCCACGTCGAAGGATGGGGCGAGCTGCTCTGCATGCTCGCAGGTCTTCCACCCACTGGCGAAGGAGTCAGCATGTTGTCCACACGCCGAACCGGTCGTGCTTGATCACCAGGTGATCGATACGCGGGACGCCTACCTCGCGGCGACCGCAGTCCTCAGCGCGGGCACGGGCCCGATCGGCATCGACGCTGAACGAGCCTCCGGCTTCACCTACTCCCAGCGCGCCTACTTGATCCAGATCTATCGGCGCGACGCTGGCACATTCCTGTTTGACCCGCCCGCGATCGGCGACTTCCACGAGCTCAACCAGGCTCTGCGCGATGACGAGTGGATTTTCCACGCCGCGAGCCAGGACCTGGCCTGCCTGCGCGAGGTTGGACTTGACCCCCGGCACATCTTCGACACTGAACTGGCCGCTCGCCTGCTCGGAATCCCCCGGGTCGGCCTCGGCACTGTGGTGGAAGAGCTGCTCGGCATCCATCTTGCCAAGGAACACTCCGCCGCCAACTGGTCGACCCGCCCACTGCCGGAGGCCTGGCTGGTCTACGGCGCGCTCGACGTGGAACTGCTTCCCGACCTGCGTGACCGTATGGTCGACATGCTCGCCACCGATTCCAAGACCGACATCGCCGCGCAGGAATTCGCCGCCGTGCTGGCGCGTGAGGCGAAGCCCGTCGGCCCCGAACCCTGGCGCCGCCTTTCCGGCGTGCACTCCATCCGGGGACAGCGCGGTCTGGCCGTGGCCCGGGAATTGTGGCTGGCTCGCGACGCTCTGGCGCAGGAGCTGGATGTGTCCCCCGGCCGGCTCGTGCCCGACGCGTCGCTGACGGCGGCAGCACGGGCAATGCCGGCGAACCGGCAGGCCCTGGCTGATCTGAGGGAGTTCAGCGGCCGTGCGAGCCGCAGCGAACTCGACCGCTGGTGGCGTGCCATCCAGAAGGGCCTGGCGTCAACCGACCTGCCGTCGCTTCGGGGAAACGGCGACCTGCTCCCGCCCCCGCGCGCCTGGTCCGACCGCAATCCCGAGGCTGACCTGCGCTACAAGGCCGCTCGCGCAGCCCTCACCGAGGTCTCCGAGGAGCTCGCCATCCCGCTGGAGAACCTCGTCACCCCGGACTATGTCCGCCGGGTAGCGTGGACGCCGCCCGAGAACGTCGACCCCGCATCCGTCGGTGAGGCGCTCGCGCACCTGGGTGCGCGCACCTGGCAAATTGAAGTGACCGCACAACGGATCGCCGATGCCTTTGTGGATGTCCACCAATCGATCGAGCTCTCTTCGGAAGCGGATTCGTAGGATCCGTCCAAGGATTCGACCCTCCACGGGAGCCCCTTTAGGATCGACCGACACCTGATCGATGATGGAGGCAAAGTGGCCGATAGAACAGAAGTCGTGTTTGTGGACGGGGTTCGTACCCCGTTCGGACGCGCCGGTGAAAAGGGCATGTACTGGAACACCCGGGCGGATGATCTCGTGGTCAAGGCCATGATCGGACTGCTGGAACGCAACCCGTCGGTCCCTGGGGAACGCATCGACGAGGTGGCGATTGCCGCCACCACCCAGACCGGCGACCAGGGCCTCACGCTCGGTCGCACGGCGGCACTGCTTTCCGGGTTGCCGAAGTCGGTACCCGGATTCGCCATTGACCGGATGTGCGCGGGCGCCATGACCGCCGTGACCACTCTCGGAGCCGGGATCGGATTTGGCGCCTACGACCTGGCCATCGCCGGCGGCGTCGAGCACATGGGACGCCACCCGATGGGTTCGGGCGTCGACCCGAATCCGCGTTTCCTGTCCGAGCGCCTGGTCAGCGAGGACGCCCTCAATATGGGTGCCACGGCCGAGCGCATCCACGACCGGTTCCCGGCGTACACCAAGGAGCGGTCCGACCGGTTCGCCCTGCGCAGCCAACAGAAGGTCGCCGCGGCCTATGCCGCCGAGAAGATACAGCCCGACCTGGTGTCGGTTGCGATCCGCAGCGATTCCGGCTGGGGTCTGGCGACCCGCGACGAGGCTCCCCGCCCCGAAACCACGATGGAGGGCCTCGCGACTCTCAAGACCCCCTTCCGTCCCCACGGACGGGTCACTGCCGGCAACGCGTCCGGGCTCAACGACGGTGCCAGCGCCTGCCTCCTCGCCAGCGGCAAGGCCGCCAAGGACCTCGGTCTCACCGTCAAAATGAAGATGGTCAGCTTCGCCTTCGCCGGCGTTGAGCCGGAGGTCATGGGACTCGGCCCGGTCCCCTCTACCGAGAAGGCCCTGCGCAAGGCCGGCCTCAGCATCACGGACATCGGCCTGTTCGAACTCAATGAGGCTTTCGCCGTGCAGGTCATCTCGTTCCTCGACCACTTCGGCATCGACGACGAGGACCCGCGGGTGAACGAGTACGGCGGCGCGATCGCCATCGGACATCCGCTCGCTTCCTCCGGCGTGCGCCTGATGAACCAGCTCGCCCGTCAGTTCAGCGAGCACCCGGAGGTGCGCTACGGCCTCACCGCCATGTGCATCGGCCTCGGCCAGGGCGGCACCGTGATTTGGGAGAACCCGAACTTCAACCGGAAGGCAAGCAAGCGATGAGCAACTACTCCCAACTCGATTTCACCCCGCTGGTCGAGCTGTCGGCCGACGAGGTCGTCACCCACTGCTACGTACACGATGTGCCTCTGTCCGGTGGAAGGACCCTGGCGCTGGTCACGCTCGACAATGGCCGGGACCACACCCGCCCGAACACGCTCGGCCCGAACACCCTGCTCGAGTTCGCCATGGCGATGGACCTTCTCCGGGAACGCGCCGCCCTCGGCGACATCCACGGCGTCGCCGTCACCGGCAAACCATTCATCCTCGCCGCCGGCGCCGACCTGAGCAAGGTCAGCGAGATCCCATCGCTCGCGACGGGCAAGCTGCTGGCCCAGTTGGGCCACTATGCGCTGGGCAAGCAGGCCGAACTGGGTGTGCCCTCCTTCGTGTTCATCAACGGGCTCGCACTGGGGGGCGGGCTGGAGATCGCCCTCAACGCCGATTACCGCACCGTCGACGCGACCGTGCCCGCGATCGCGCTGCCCGAGGTCTCCCTTGGGCTGATCCCGGGCTGGGGCGGCTCCTACCTGCTGCCCAACCTGATCGGCATCGAGAACGCGCTCAAGGTGATCATCGAGAATCCGCTCAAGCACCGCACGCTCAAAGCGGCGGATGCTCTCGAGCTGGGCATCGCCGACGTGCAGTTCGCCTCGGCCAGGTTCCTTGAACAGTCCATCGAGTGGGCCGATGGCGTGATCGCCGGAAAGACAAAGGTCGCCCGGCCCAATACGCCCGGCAAGGTCGAACGGCTCGTGAAATGGGATGTGGCCGTGGGCGTGGCCCGCAAGATGCTGGAAAACCGCATCGGAACCGTCGCCCGGTCGCCGTACATCGCCCTCGACCTGCTCAAAGCAGCCAAGAGCGGATCTCGCCAGGAAGGGTTCGAGCGGGAAGACGACTCCTTGGCCGAACTCATCGCCGGAGACCAGCTGCAGGCCAGTATTTACGCTTTCAACCTGGTGCAGAAGCGAGCCAAGCGGCCGGCCGGTGCGCCGGACAAAGCCCTTGCCCGCCCGATAAAGAAGGTAGGCGTCATCGGCGCCGGCCTGATGGCCAGCCAGTTCGCCCTTCTCTTCGTGCGTCGCCTGCGCGTGCCCGTAGTCATCACTGACCTCGACCAGGCCCGCGTCGACAAGGGCGTCGCGTACATCCACGGCGAGATCCTCACCCTGGAGACCAAGAACCGTATCTCCCCCGACGAGGCCAACCGGCTCCGCGCTCTGGTCACGGGAACGACAGACAAGGCACAGTTCGCCGACGCCGACTGGGTGATCGAGGCCGTCTTCGAGGAACTCGGAGTGAAGCAGGATGTCTTCGCCGAAATCGAGAAGCACATCTCTCCCGACGCCATCCTCGCCACCAACACCTCGTCCCTCTCGGTCGAACAGATCGGTGCGAAGCTGGCCCACCCCGAGCGCCTGGTCGGTTTCCACTTCTTCAACCCGGTGGCGATCATGCCGCTGATCGAGGTCGTGAACACCCCGCGGACCAACGACGCCACTCTCTCCACGGCGATGGTCGTGGCAGCCAAATTGCGAAAGAACGCGGTCATCACCCGGGACACCCCCGGGTTCGTCGTGAACCGCCTCCTGGCGAAGCTCCTGGGTGAGGCCATGCACGCCGTCGACACCGGAGCCCCGTTCGAGGTCGTCGATGGGTCACTGGCTCCGTTCGGGATGCCGATGACCCCTTTCGAGCTGCTCGAGCTGGTCGGCCTCAAGGTCGGCGCACACGTTCTGGACACCCACCATGCCGCATTCCCGGACCGGTTCTTCGAGAGCGCGAACCTGCATAAGCTGGCCGAGCACGGAACCATTCTGGAGCGCGACGCCAAGGGCAGGATCAAGGGCTTCGACAAGGGCGCCGTCAAGATCGTCGCGGGCGGGCAGACCCCGATGACAGCCGAGCAGATCCTACGCCGGATCGAGGACGGCCTCGCCGATGAAATCAAGCGGATGCTGGACGACGGCGTCGTGCACGCCGCGGAGGACATCGACCTGTGCATGATCCTCGGGGCCAACTGGCCGTTCCAGATGGGCGGGATCACGCCCTACCTCGACCGCGTCGGCGCGAGCGAACGGGTCTTCCAGGGCACGTTCCACACCCCACCGATCCGCGGCGTCGCTGCCGCGGCCCTGCCTGCCACCCGCACGACCGTAGGCGACTGACTGCATCCACTCCGCCGACCCGTAACCTCGGCTCCTTTCTCTTCACGGAAGGGGAGCCGAGGTCGTGGCTCGGCGCGGTGGTCGGCGGTATTTTTGTGCGGCCGGCGGGGCCGGAAGGGTGAGGCCCGCCAAGTGTGGGCGTTGGGGGTCGCACGGGCCGGGGTTTCCGAACCGGGCGTTTCCCTTGCCGACGTAGACGATCAGGGGACCTCGATGTGGGGTGGACGTGCAATCCACGCCCCATCCGAGTCCGGGCCCGGCCCGGCCCGACCAGCAACTCTGCCCTGAACGAATTCGACGGAGATTTTGGATTTTGGCGGATTTGGCCCACAAACCCCCGAGAAAGCGGTTTCCCCAGGATCTCCGTCGAATTGGCTCGACGCCGGGCACGGCACCCCGCCTGTGAAGAACAGCGACCACGGGGTGATCTCAGCCCCAGCCTTCCGGAAACGACACAACCATTCGATAGGGAATCACCTAGTCGTGCTGAAGGTTTGCCGGGATGCTGGCGGTGTCGGCGCGGTCCGCCGGCAGGGGCCGCGCATGCGGGATCTTGCTGCCGAGCACCATTGCGACGACATCGCGGGCGATGCGCTGCGGGGTCAGCCCAACACGGTCGAGGATCTCGGCGCGGGTGCCGTGGTCGAGGAATTCGTCGGGCAGCCCCAGTTCGGTGACCGCCGTGTCCACGCCGGCTTCACGCAGATCTTGGCGGACACGGGTGCCGACGCCGCCGACCCGGACGCCGTCCTCGATGGTCACGACGATGCGGTACTCCGCGGCCAGGGCCACGATGCTCCGCGGTACCGGGACGACCCAGCGCGGGTCGACGACGGTGGCTCCGATGCCCTGGGCTGCGAGCCGGTCCGCCACATCGAGACCGATCGTGGCCATCGGCCCGACGGTGACGATCAGCACGTCTTTCTGGGCTGATTCCAAGAGCACGTCTACGCCGTCGCCCAGGCGGCGCACGGCGTCGATTGGTGCGCTCACGCTGCCCTTGGGGAAACGCAGCACAGTGGGCGCGTCGTCGACGGCCACGGCCTCTTCGAGCTCCTCTGCCAGGCGCACCGAGTCCCGAGGTGCCGCGAGGCGGATCCCGGGGACGACCTGAAGGATCGCCAGGTCCCAGATGCCGTGATGGCTGGGACCGTCGGGCCCGGTCACCCCGGCCCGGTCGAGCACGAATGTGACGCCGGCCTTGTGCAGGGCGACATCCATCAGGACCTGGTCGAACGCCCGGTTGATGAAGGTGGCATAGAGCGCGACGACCGGGTGCAGGCCACCGAAGGCGAGGCCGGCGGCACTGGTGACCGCGTGCTGCTCGGCGATGCCCACGTCGTGCACCCGGGCGGGGAATCTCTCGGCCATCTTGTGCAGGCCGGTGGGACGGAGCATGGCCGCGGTGATGCCCACGATCTTCGGATCGAGTGTGGCAAGGCGCAGCAGCTCGTCGGCGAACACCGACGTCCAGGAGGGTGCGCCGGCGGATTCGGTGGACTCCCCTGTTTCCGGGTCGATCTGGCCGACCGCATGGAACTGGTCGGCGGTGTCCTGAACGGCCGGGTCGTAACCTTTACCCTTCTGGGTGATCGCGTGCACGATCACCGGCGCGCCGTAGCCCTTGGCCTGATGGAGCGCCTCGACCATCGCCGCCATGTCGTGGCCGTCGATCGGGCCGATGTACTTAATGTCGAGGTTGGAGTAGAGCGCCTCGTTGTTGGAGAACCGGGCGAGGAAGCCGTGCATGCCGCCGCGCACGCCGCGGAAGAACGCCCGGGCGGGCGCGCCCATCCGTTCGAAGGCCTGACGGCTGGTCAGATAGGCACTGTGGTACGCCTGTCGGGTGCGCACGGTGTTCAGGAAGCGGGCCATGCCGCCGATGGTGGGCGCGTAGGAGCGGCCGTTGTCATTCACGATGATGATCAGGCGACGGGTGTTGTCGTCGCTGATGTTGTTGAGGGCTTCCCAGGTCATGCCCCCGGTCAGGGAGCCGTCGCCGACGACCGCGATCACATGGCGGTCGCTCTGCCCGGTCATCTCGAAGGCTCGGGAGATACCGTCAGCCCAGGACAACGAGCTGGAGGCGTGGGAACTCTCCACGATGTCGTGCTCGGACTCGCGCCGCTGCGGGTAGCCGGCCAGGCCACCGGCCTGGCGGAGGAGGCTGAAGTCCTGGCGCCCGGTGAGCAGCTTGTGCACGTAGGCCTGGTGTCCGGTATCGAAGACAATGGCGTCACGCGGGGATTCGAAGACCCGGTGCAAAGCGATGGTCAGCTCGACCACGCCGAGGTTCGGACCAAGGTGCCCGCCGGTCTTGGAGACTTCCCGAACGAGGAACGCCCGCACCTCGGCCGCGAGCTGGACGAGCTGTTCCATCGAGAGGCGATCCAGATCTCTCGGCCCGAAAATCGTGTCCAGTAGCGCCATCGATAACACCTTTCACGTTGCGCTATCCGCCATCAGAAAACCGGCGCATAGATTCGGTCAAGCCGAGTCTACGCGCCGGTTTCGGTAGCTAGCCGAAAGGCTCCTGCGTGCTATGCGACCAGCGAACGCAGGACGTACTGCAGGATGCCGCCGTTGCGGTAGTAATCGGCCTCACCCGGAGTGTCGATGCGGACGACCGCGTCGAACTCGACCGTGGCCTTGCCGGCGGCAGACTGCGCACTCGGCGCCGCCGTGACGCGCACCGTCTTCGGGGTGACCCCGCTGTTCAGCTCGACGAGACCCTCGATTGTGACGACCTCCGTGCCGTCCAGTCCAAGTGACGCCCAGCTCTGGCCGGCCGGGAACTGCAGAGGCACGACGCCCATCCCGATCAGGTTCGAACGGTGGATGCGTTCGAAGCTCTCCGTGATGACGGCCTTCACCCCGAGGAGGCTGGTGCCCTTCGCGGCCCAGTCGCGGGACGAACCCGAACCGTATTCCTTGCCACCGAAGATGACCAGCGGCGTGCCGGCGGCCTGGTAGTTCTGCGAAGCGTCATAGATGAACGCCTGCGGAGCCCCGTCAACGGTGAAGTCGCGGGTGTAGCCACCCTCGACTCCGTCCAGCAGCTGGTTGCGGAGACGGATGTTCGCGAACGTGCCGCGGATCATGATCTCGTGGTTGCCGCGGCGCGAGCCGTAGGAGTTGAAGTCGCCCCGTTCGACGCCGTGCTCCAACAGGTAGGCGCCGGCCGGGCTGTCGGCCTTGATCGAACCAGCAGGGCTGATGTGGTCGGTCGTGACCGAGTCGCCCAGTTTGGCCAGCACACGGGCACCGACAATGTCGACCACCGGGGTAGTCTCCATGGTCATGCCGTCGAAGTATGGAGGCTTCCGCACATACGTGGACTCAGGGTCCCACTCGAAGACCTCGCTGTCCGGTGTCGGCAGGCCGCGCCAGCGCTCGTCGCCCTCGAAGACATGGCCGTACTGCTTCGTGAACATGCCGGTGTCGATCGAGCCGTCGATCGTGGACTGCACCTCGGCGGAGTCGGGCCAGATGTCCTTGAGGAACACCTCGTTGCCGTCGCTGCCGATGCCGAGCGCATCCGTCTCGAAGTCGAAGTTCATCGAGCCTGCGAGGGCGTAAGCGATGACCAGCGGCGGGCTGGCCAAGTAGTTCATCTTGACGTCGGGGCTGATCCGACCCTCGAAGTTGCGGTTGCCTGAGAGCACCGCGGTGACGGCGAGGTCGTTGTCGTTGATCGCGGTCGTGACCTCGTCGATGAGCGGGCCGGTGTTGCCGATGCAGACCGTGCAGCCGTAGCCGACGGTGTAGAAGCCGAGGGCCTCCAGGTCGCTGGTGAGGCCGGCCTTCTCGTAGTAGTCGGTGACGACCTTCGAGCCCGGAGCCAGGGTGGTCTTGACCCACGGCTTGCTCGTGAGGCCCTTCCTGACGGCGTTTCGGGCGAGCAGGCCCGCGGCGAGCATGACACTCGGATTGGACGTGTTCGTGCACGAGGTGATGGCCGCGACAGCGACCGCTCCGTGGTCGAGCGTGTAGTTCGCGCCGTCCTGCGTGGTGATCGCGACGGGCCTGGACACGCTGATCGGAGCGTGGCTCACATGGTTGTGTGAGGCCTTGTGGTCAAGGTTCTCGTCCTCGGCGGTAAAGCCGATCGGGTCTGAAGCAGGGAAAGAGGCCTCGACGGCCGCGTCCACAACAGTCCAGTCCTGCGTCGCGTAGCTCTGCAGGTCAAGTTCGAACTGCGACTTCGCCTCGGTGAGGATGACGCGGTCTTGCGGGCGCTTCGGGCCGGCAATCGATGGCACGACGGTGCCCAGGTCGAGCTCGAGGTACTCGCTGAAGACGGGTTCCTTGTCGGCATCGTGCCACAGGCCCTGCAGCTTCGAGTAGGCCTCGACGAGTGCAACCTGCTCGTCGCTGCGACCGGTCAGGCGCAGGTAGTCGAGGGTGACGTCGTCGATCGGGAACATCGCGGCCGTGGATCCGAACTCCGGGCTCATGTTGCCGATCGTGGCCCGGTTGGCCAGCGGAACCTGCGAGACACCCGCGCCGTAGAACTCGACGAACTTACCGACCACGCCGTGCTTGCGCAGAATCTGGGTGATGGTGAGCACGACATCCGTCGCGGTGACGCCGGTCGGAATGGAGCCGTTGAGCTTGAAGCCGACCACCTTGGGAATGAGCATCGAGATGGACTGGCCGAGCATGGCTGCCTCGGCTTCGATGCCGCCCACACCCCAGGCGAGCACGCCGAGGCCGTTGACCATGGTCGTGTGCGAGTCGGTTCCCACGCAGGTGTCGGGGTAGGCCTGGAGCACGTCGTTGCCCTCGGCGTCCGGCACGGTGCGGGTCATCGTGACGCGGGCCAGATACTCCAGGTTGACCTGGTGCACAATGCCGGTTCCGGGCGGCACGACCTTGAAATCGTTGAACGCGGTCTGGCCCCAGCGCAGGAACTGGTACCGCTCACCGTTGCGCTCGTACTCGATCTCCACGTTGCGCTCGAGGGCGTCCGCGGTTCCGAACAGGTCGGCGATGACGGAGTGGTCGATGACCAGCTCGGCCGGAGCCAGCGGGTTGATCTTCTTCGGGTCGCCGCCGAGTTCGGCGACGGCCTCGCGCATGGTGGCGAGGTCGACGATGCACGGCACGCCGGTGAAGTCCTGCATGACGACGCGGCCAGGGGTGAACTGGATCTCGGTGTCGGGTTCCGCCGTTGGGACCCACTCGCCCAGGGCGCGAATGTGGGCCTCGGTGATGTTGGCGCCGTCCTCGGTGCGAAGGAGGTTCTCCAGCAGCACTTTCAGGCTGAACGGAAGCTTCTCGTAGCCCGTTACCGCGTCGAGACGAAAGACCTCGTAGTCCGTCGACCCGACCCGCAGGGTGTCCTTGGCTCCAAAACTGTTTACGACCGCATTATTAAGCGCCGACACGATGCCCTCTCCTTCGTGGAAACCGACGGCGAAACCGTCCGCAATCCTCAATCCTGACGACCGGACGCCTGCCCCTGCCAGCAAGGGTAACCTAACCGGCGGATGCCACGTGCGGACGATGTCCAACGCCGAACTATCTTGACGTAGAGATAACTCTAGCGGTGCCACCGCGTTTCCCGCGCTTATTTCCGGCAGATGTCGCGGAATCGCGGTGAATTTATTCGGGCCGGCGACCCGCTGCGTCGTCGGTCTCCCGGTCGTCGACGCGGTAGACCGCCCGGACCACCAGCCACGAGATCACCAGGAGCGGCGCGTAGAGCGGAATCCCCATCAGGAGCTTGACGGCGCCGAGCCACTCCACGTTTCCGGAGTAGTAGAGGGGAAGCTGAACGGCCAGGCGCAGGGCGAACAAGCCCGCCCAGCAGAGCGTGAGAATGGTCAGCACCCGACGCCTGGACCGGTTCGACCGCCAGGCGATTCCCTCGCCCATCAGGAATCCGACAGCCAGCCCGATCAGCGGCCAGCCGACGACCGCCGAGATGAAGAGGGCACCGCCGTACAGTCCATTGGTCCAGAATCCGGGCAAAAAGAAGTCTTCGGCGCGGCCGGTGAACAGAGCGAGCACGGCGCTGACGATCAGTGCCACCAGGCCGCCGACGGCAGGCGTCACCGTTTGGCGACTAATCCGGCGCAGAACGATGAAAACGACGCCGATCAGCACCGGCACAACGAGGGACAGCACCAGCGACTGCTCGGGAAAAAGCTGCCGGGTGAAGGTGTAGGTGATCAGGAAGACGAGTCCGGGCAGCAGGGCCTCGACCAGTCCACGGATGCCGCCCATCGCGGCCAGCAGGGCGCGCCCGCTGATCGGATCACCCTCGGCCGCCGGCGTGAAGCCGGCCCGCCGGGCCGCCGCCGCCATGCCGTCGGCGAACGCGGCCGGCACGGGCGAGTCAGGCGCGTTCTCTGATGCGTCGGGCTCGCGGGCCTCGTCGGGGAGTGGTGCGTCCGTCATCCCGGCGTTCTTCAGGACTGGCCCGGCTCGGCCGCAGTGGCGGGGGTGGCCGGCATCCGCAGCGGAATGAGGTCACGCGGCGGCATCGGGGCGGATCCGCGCACCACGACGATGCTGCGGAACAGGTTTTCGATCTCAGTCGCGGCGTCGGTGTTGATGGCACCCTCGCCGGCAATCACGCCGCGCAGGAACCAGCGCGGGCCGTCGACTCCGATGAAGCGGGCCAGCCTGCTCGTTCCGTCGGATCCGTGACCCGCGGCCACGGGAATCTCGGCCACCAATTCGGGGCCGAACGGGCCTTCGCGCAGGGTCGTCGTTCCGCCCTGCTTGCCGATCTGATCGGCGATCTGGGCGCGGATTTCGTTCCACAGGCCACTTGAGCGGGGCGCGGCGAACGGCTGTACCTGGAGGGTGGAGCCGGCGTAGTCGAGCCCGATCGCCACGACCCGCTTGCTGCCCTCTTCGATCTCCAACCGTAGGTGAAGCCCCTCACGCGGGAGGATCTTGACCCCGCCGAGGTCCACGTAGGGCCGCACCGGGTTGGCTTCGGCTTCGTCGAGGGGACCCTCGGTCGCACGATCGTCCGGCGCCGACTTGGCCGTCTCGTCCGGGTTCTCCTCCGGGTTCGCGGTGTCGCTCACTGGTTGTCTCCTGACGTTGAGGTGCCCGTGCTGATGTTCCGGCTCAGGCCGGTGGACCCGAATCCGCCAACCCCGCGCTGGCTGCCGGGCAGCCGATCCACGGGAATAAACGTGGCCCGACTGACGGGCATGATGATGATCTGGGCGATGCGGTCGCCGATCGCGATCGCATGGGGCGTGGTCTGGTCGGTGTTGAGCAGCGTCACCTTGATCTCGCCGCGATACCCGGCGTCGACGGTGCCCGGCGCGTTCACGATCGTGATGCCGTGCTTGGACGCGAGACCGCTGCGGGGCACGACGAATGCCGCGAAACCGTCGGGCAGGGCGATCGACACGCCCGTGCCGACCAGTGCTCGTTCGCCGGGGGCCAGGACTAGAGCCTGGGAGGAATGAAGGTCCGCTCCCGCGTCACCCGGGTGCGCGTAGCTCGGGAGGATGGACGCGGTAATCAGGACTTCGACGCTTTCTGCCACGTGTCGAGGCTAGTGCAGAAGTCTGATCGAATAGACCCATGCCTGAATATCGCGAAAAACTCTGGGCCTCTCCCGCACCCTATGTGGCGACTGCGCTCATCATTCCTGCCAGCATCCTCGTGTTCGCACCGATTTCGATGCTGGCCGGGGTGCTGCTGGCCGCCGGTCTGTACGCCGCTTGCGTTCTGGCGCTGCTCTTGTCGGCACCGGTGGTGCAGGTGCGGGGCGGTGAGCTCACCGCCGGGCGCGCGAGCATATCGATCGATCTGGTTGGCGAGGTTCAGCCCTTCGACGGAGATGAGGCCGCCCTGGAACGTGGCCAACGGCTCGACGCCCGGGCCTGGCTGCTCATCCGCGGCTGGATTCGGCCCGTCGTGCGAATCCCGATCGTGGATGCGACGGATCCGGCGCCGTATTGGCTGGTGTCGACGCGGCGCCCACAGAAATTGGCCGCCGCGATCAACGGATCGCGACGACCAGCATCACATGATTGAGCGCGTTTAGGAGTCGCACTCCAGGCATACCAGGCCGAGCTTGGTCTCGTGCGACATCTGCGAACGGTGCTTCACCAGGAAGCACTCCACGCAGGTGAACTCGTCCGCCTGCGGAGGCAGAACGACGACATCGAGGTCGAGGTCGGACAGATCAGCGCCGGGAAGATCGAAACCACCGGGGTTGTCCGAGTCGTCGACATCTACGACACCGGACATCTTGTCGGGTACGCGCTCCTTGAGGGCCTCAATCGACTCTGAGTCGTCTTCGGTCTTCCGTGGTGCGTCGTAATCGGTTGCCATACCCATCCATTCAGTTACGCCGAGAAAGGATTTCGGCGGCCATAGTTTCCAACAATCCGGGCGGAATAGCAAACTACACGCCGCGTCATTTGCTCGGCACAGTCATCAACTTGCGGCACGCCCGGCGTATTCCCCGAAGATTCACTCTTTACATGGCATTCTTAGTCGCACTAGTGATGGCGAAAGGGCTTTCAACATGCAGGAATTGAAAGTTATTGGAGTCGAGAGCGGTGCGCTGCTCGCAGCGTCTGAAGAGGGAGACCGATTCAGGATCCCCATCGACGAAGTTCTCCAGTCCCGGCTTCGCCAGGCCCAGGTGGAACCAGCGTCGGGGCCGAAGCTGAGTCCCCGGGAAGTGCAGGCGCACATCCGTGCCGGCATGTCCGCCGAGGACGTCGCCGCGGTCACGGGTGCGTCCATCGATTTTGTGCGCCGCTTCGAGGGCCCGGTCGTCGCCGAACGCGACTACATGGTCTCCTGCGCGCTGAGCGTGCCGGTGCACACCGCCATCGACCTCGACCCGATCGAGGGCGGCGCCAACTTCGGCACCGTCATCCGTGAGCGTCTGGCCTCGCTCGGCGCCACGAACGAGCGCTGGGCCAGCTGGAAGGAACCCGGCGCCGGCTGGATCGTCAAACTGGCCTTCACCGCCGATGACATCGACCACGACGCCCGGTGGGGCTTCGAACCCAAGAAGAACTCGCTCTCTCCGGTCGGCAGTGAAGCCATCGCCTTGTCGCAGCAGGGTGAACTGAAGGGTGCCCTGATCCCGCGGCTGCGGGCCGTCGGCGCCGAGACCAGCCTCGCCGATGTGTCCCGCTTCGACAGTGGCGCCTTCACATTCAAGGAATCACTGTCCGAGGAGACGTTGCACGATACGGCGCCGCTTCTGGACCCGGTGCCGTATTCCCGGTCGGCCGGCACAACGGATGCCGTGTCCCGTGCAGCCATCAAGCGCGCCGACGAACCGCCGCAGAGCCTGAGCGAGACGGCCGACCTGCTGGCGTCACTGCGCCGCCGCCGCGGGGAGCGCGAAGCCGCCGCTTTCGAAAGCAACCAGGTCGAGAGCCACTCCAGCCACAGCAACCCCGCCAGCACCAGCCCGGCCCCGGGCATCCGATTGGTGGACCAGCCGGTCGAGGCCGCCGCGGAACCCCACGTCGCTCCCTCGGCTCTCGCCGCCCCGCCGACCGAGGCCCCCCGCAACGCCTGGTCTGCCCAGGCCGCCGGGGGTCAGTCACCGGCCGCGACTCCGCGAGCGTCGGGTCATGGCAAGCGCGGGCGGGCCTCGATGCCCAGCTGGGACGAAATCGTGTTCGGTGCCCGCACCGACGACGACCTGCCCTAGCACGCAGGGTTTCAACGGCACCGGCACCGGCACCGGTCCGACGAGCCTGTGCATACGACTCGCCCACGCATTCGACTACCCTAGGCAAGTGAGAATCAACACCCGGCTGCGATCCACAAGCCGGATTCCTCTGCTCCAGGCAGTGAAGACATCCGTGGCCGTCGCCCTCGGCTGGATCCTGTCGCAACTGCTACTGGACACGGAGCAGCTGCCCGTCTTCGCCGCGATCGCCGCCCTGCTGGTGGTGCAGCCGAACATCAACCAGACCCTCGGTCGCGCAGTCGAACGCAGCCTGGGTGTTATCGGCGGGGTCATCATCGCCTATGGCGTCGGTGTCGCATTCGGCCAGTCCAGCTGGGTCGTTCTCCTGGCCATCGTGTTCTGCATCATGCTGGCGTGGGCGCTTCGGCTGGCCCCCAGCTCGGCGAGCCAAATTCCGATCAGCGCCATGCTCCTACTCACAATCGGCACGGCTACGGCTGAATACGCGCGGGATCGCATCGTCGAAACCATCATCGGGGCGGCGGCCGCACTCCTCGTCAACGCCCTGATCGTGCCGCCAGTGCTTCTTCGCCCGGCGCACGCGGCTGTGATCCGACTTGCCTACGAGATCGCGGACACCCTCGACCGGATCGTCGACGCCCTGCGATTTCCGCAGAAGGCCAGCCAGATCGAAGAGATGATGATCAAGGTGCGTCTGCTGCGCCCCATGCTCGCCAAGGCGGATCAGGCGCTCAAGCAGGCCGAGGAGAGCCTCACGCTCAACCCGCGGCACGCGGTGAACCGGCGTCTCCTCGACATCGACGAGGAGCTCTTCGCCCGGCTGACCTCGCTCGTCGCACGCGCGATCGGCATGACCCGGTCCCTGCGCGACCACTACGACCATTCCCTGCACCTCGAGCCCACGGTGCTCGCGATCACTGTCGAGCTGAGCCGTGCCGCCCATGACCTGAGGCTCCTCGCCGAACAGGTGGACCACCCCGGCGTCCAGCAGGTCAGCCTGCCGCAGAGACCACCCACCCTGACCGCCCCCCTGATCATTGCGACGCCTCATCCGCAGCACTGGATCCTGATCGGATCCCTGATGGAGGACCTACGCCGGGTGCGTGAGGAGATCAAGGGCGAATAGCCGATGATTTCCGAGGTGCACAATATGCCCGTCGGATCGAAAGGGAGCGCGCGCGTTTCTGACCCCGAACGCCTGCGCTCGGCCCGAGCAGCGTGGTCTCTCATTCACGACCAATACCCCGGGGCGTAGAGGATCGGAGCGGCCGCGTCGGTACCCTGACCAAAGGTCAACACGAGAGGGACCTCACTCCCGTGGGGTCCCTCTCGTGTTCTTGTCCACCCTGCGCAGACCTCTGCGCGCGGATGACTACGCCTGGTTGAGCGCGGCCTGAAGTTCGATGGTGATGATGACCTTTTCGCCGAGCAGCATTCCGCCGGTCTCAAGGGCCGCGTTATAGGTGAGGCCGAAGTCGGCGCGGGTGACCTCGGTCTTCGCCGTGGCGCCGGCCTTGTAGTTGCCGTACGGGTCGGTGCCGAAGCCGCCGAACTCGAAGTCGAAGGTTACGGGCTTGGTGACGCCCTTGATGGTGAGGTTGCCGTCGACGAGGAAGTCGTCCTTGACCTGACGCACGCCGGTAGAGACGAAGTTGATGGTCGGGTAGGTCTCGGCGTCGAAGAAATCGCCGGTGCGCAGGTGGCCGTCGCGGTCCGCCTGGTTGGTGTTGATCGTCACGACCTGGGCCGTGGCCGTGACGGAGGAGTCGAGCGGGTTCTCGCCGGTGACGAAGGTCGCGTCGAACTTCTCGAACGTGCCCTTGACCTTGCTGATCATGAGGTGGCGGATGCTGAAACCGACCTCACTGTGGGTCGGGTCGATGGTCCAGGTTCCGGCCTTGTAGCCGGGTATGCTCGCTGCGGTGGTCTGAGTCATGGGTTCTCCTCAATTCGCGGAACGGTGGATTCTCGTCCTCATCTTTATGCAAGCGCATAGGAAAGTGAAATATTCCGAATCGGGGAGAGTTCTTTTCGACAGTGGTCCGGCCACTCCCGCCGGAATCCCTTGACTGCCTCCGGGGCCGAGGGTACCGTCGGTCGCTCAGGGGGCTGGTGCATGGGTGGAACGGAGGGCTGAAATGCGCTCACGGTTCTTGCTCCCCCCGGGTTTGCTGATCGCCCTGCTCGCCGGATGCGCGTCCCCGGCCCCTTCGTCTCCCTCCTCTGCTTCGGCGCCGGCAACCGAGAGCGTGGTAATGCGCCCCATCACCGAGGGCGGTCTGCCTGCCGCGGGCTTCACCGTCACCGAGGAGACGACCGTCACGCTCGAGTGTGGCAGCGCGTCGTTCGATGAACGGCCGTCCGCGGTCGCCGTCGACGACAACATCCACGCCTGCACACCGTCGAGCGCGTTCGCCGTAGCGTGCTGGCAGGATGCGGCGCCCGGCTTTGTGGCCTGCTACCGCGACCCGTGGACCACGGCGGTGGTGCGCCTGCCGAGCACCGGGAGCCTGCCGGCGGCCACCGCGCCCGAGCAGGCGCGACCGCTCGGGCTGTTGCTCAGCGACGGGGACCGCTGCCTGATTCGCAGCGGTGGCGTTTGGAACGACCTGACCGAGCACCCCGCCTGGTACGGCACCTACTCGTGCACGGAAGATGGGGCGGTCTGGGCGGAGAGCGCAGACGGCATCGATCGGTCAGGTCCCCGGTGGACGGTGCGCGTCGCGCCCATTTCGGGGGGAGATCCGCTCACCACCCGCGAGGTCGTCACGGCGTACTTCGTCGGCACGGCAGAGGGCTAGCGGACTGAGAGCTGACCGGGCGCCCGGCGTACTGGGTCATGACTTTGGTGACACCCAGCTGAGGACACTCCGGTGCCTCCGACGAAGACGAGAATGCGTGATTAGAGTGTGCCGGCATCCATGAGTTCCTACTCGGTGCGGTTCGCTGCACAATCAGGATTCGGGGTTCACTCCTGGGATGCGCTGAGGGCGGCCCGGCCGCGCAGCACCAGGAGCTTGTAGGCAGCATCATCGATCTGCTCCGGCGTGAGCCGCCCGGTATCGACCGCTTCGACGATTCTGCCGATCAGAACTGTGACATCGGTGCCGTACCGTGCGGGATTCGCCGGCAGAACGTAGAGCAGCATGGTGTTGCCCGCTGCCAGGGCGGCGATCCCGTTCTCGGCCGGATCGGCGTACTCCGGCAGGCCGGAGTCCTGGAGCATCAGCAGATCGTCGGTAATCGTGACTCCGTCGAAACCGAGTTCGGTGCGGAGGATCTCGTGCCAGGCCGGCGACAGGCTCGCCGGACGCGGATCGACGCTCGGGTCGGCCGTGAGGTCGGCGACGATGCCGAAGTTGACACTCACGCCGACGGACTGGAGCAGGGTCGACCAACTGCGGAAGGCATCCTCTGTGGCCGGTGCGGGAGCGTCTGCAGCTGGGCAGCCCGGGGCGCCAGGTCGGCGGGCAGCCGGGAGACCTCGCCGCCCTCCTGGTCGATGCCGATGAGCAGCGGGAGTTCCGGGTCGGGACTGAGGGCATCCGTCATTGCCCGCATTTCTTCCGGGGAGACCGGCACGTTGTCACCCATCAGGATGAGTCCACCGAGGCCGTTCGCCCCGGCGAAGGTGCGCAGCTCGGCCGCATCTGTTCCCGGCTGGTGCAGCATCAGTAGGCTCGCGACCTTCTCGGTCAGGGACATGGCGGCCAGGCGGCGAGTGGCGTCTTCGGCAACAGGGTCGGCCGACCAGCCGGGCCGGAGCGGGGCGGCGGTGCCGCTTTTCGCGTCCGTTCCGCGCGCCGCGGTGCAGCCGGAGAGGGTGAGGGCCAGCAGGGCCATGGCGGCGAGCGCCGCCAGGCGGGGGGCTGGGGCCGGGTGTCGTCGGCCGGAGATCACCGGTCCAGGCTAACCTGCCGGCAGCTACCGCGGCGAAGCGCCCATCCGCTTCACCGCCGGCGGCGTTAGAATCGGTCTTCGAGCGGGGAGGCGCGCATGCAGATGAGGGACATGGCCGGCGAGGCCGTGCTGATCGCCGCCGGCGGGCGGTCCATCCTCCTGCAGATCGCCGACCCGGCGATCGGCCACGGAATTGCGCACCACAGCGACTTCGCCTCCCGACCGCTCGATCGGCTGCGCGGCACCCTGACCTACGTGTACGCGGTCGTGTTCGGAACGCCGGAGGAGGCTGCCCGGGCACGACGCCGGGTCGATCACGCCCACGCCCCGGTGTCGGGCTTGGCCACCGAGGCTCGTCCGGCTTACACCGCCTTCACCCCGGAGCTGCAGCTCTGGGTGGCGGCGACCCTGTATGACTCCGCCATGACCATGCGGGAGCTGGTCTACGGCCCGCTCGACGGAGCCACGGCGGACGCGCTCTACCGGGAGTACGCCGTGCTGGGCACGGCGTTGCAGATGCCCGCGGAGCTGTGGCCGCCCAACCGGGCCGCCTTCGCCGCCTACTGGGACCGACGCGTCGGCGAGTTGCAGACGGATGCCGCCACGCGCGCCGTGGCACGCCAGCTGCTGCATCCCCGCACCGGGCCGCTCTGGCTGCGGCTGATGATGCCACTGGGCCGGTTCGTGACCGTCGGGCTGCTCCCCCGCTCGGTGCGGGAACTGTTCGGCCTGCCCTGGACCGCGGGGGCGCAGCGCCGCTTCGACCGGCTGATCCGGCTGACCATACGTGTCTATCCCCGGCTTCCGCGCCGGCTGCGCCATTGGCCCAAGAACCACTACCTGCGCGCGATGCGGTAGTCGCCTGCGCTGGCGGTAGTCTGAGGGTTTCCCCAGCCTGAGGATTCCAATGACGCAGCACTCGGCCCCCGCCGCCCCGGGCACGCCCGACGGTCTCGACGCTATCGACCGGCAGATCGTGGCCGAACTCAGCCGCGACGGCCGCCTGTCGATGCGCCAGCTGGCCGTGCTCGTGCACATTTCCCGCACCACCGCGCACACCCGGATGCAGAATCTCGTGCGTCACGGTGTGGTCACTGGATTCGGAGCACAGATCGACCGCCGGGCGCTCGGGCTCAGGGTCTCCGCCCTCGTGATCGTCAAGATCGGCGATGTCTCTTGGGCCGAGATGGCCCGGCGCCTGAGTGAACTGCCCTTCGTCGAAAAAGCTCAGGCCGTGAGCGGCGACATCGACATCATCCTCACCGTCAGCGCTCCGGACCACGAGCAGCTGAGCCAAGCCATCCTGCGCGATATCCACAGCATGCCCGGCGTGATCTCCACCCGGTCCCACCTCATCCTCGAGGAAATCACCGGCCTGCCCCCGGCCCGTGCCGCGGACAGCTGGCACTGAATGGTCGTTTTCCGCGGACGAATGGCCTGGCGCGACGCCGCTTCGGACCAATCGTTCGCATCCGTCGCCGGGGCATCGTCGACGGCGCGGAGATGCCCCACCATTGCGACATGAGCCTCAATGTCGAGAGCCTGGTTGAGAGCCCCCTCACCGCGCCGCGTCCCCTCCGCCTGATCGATGACACCGGTCGCGCCGCGCCACTCGATGAGGCCTTCGGGTTTACCCTGCCGGACCCGGCCACACTGCTCAATCTCTTCCGGCGCATGGTCGTCGCCCGCCGGTTCGACGTGCAGGTCACCGCGCTGACCCGGCAGGGACGCCTGGCAACGTACCCGTCAGCTCTCGGCCAGGAGGCCTGCGAGATCGCCGCGGTCGCCGCCCTCGGCGCCGAGGACTGGCTCTTCCCCACCTACCGGGACAGCATCGCCCTACTGACCCGCGGCGTGCCGCCCGAGCACATCCTGGCCTCGTTCCGCGGGGACTGGCACAGCGGCTACGACCAGAACGCCCACCGGATCGCCCCGCAGGCCACCCCTCTGGCTACCCAGGCGCTGCACGCCGTGGGGCTCGCGACCGCGTCCAAGCTCAAACGGGAGCGCACCGTCGCACTGACCCTGCTCGGCGACGGCGCCACCAGCGAGGGCGACGCCCACGAGGCGTTCAACTTTGCTGCCGTCTGGCAGGCCCCGGTCGTCTTCGTGGTGCAGAACAACCAGTACGCGATCAGCGTGCCGCTGGACAAGCAGATGCGCTGCCGCACCATCGCCGACAAGGCCATCGGCTACGGGATGCCCGGCTACTTCGTGGACGGCAACGACGTCGCCGCAATGTACGCGGTCACCTCGTCGGCAATGGAGAACGCCCGCGCCGGCCACGGCCCGACCCTGATCGAGGGTCTGACCTATCGGATGGAGGCACACACGAACTCCGACGACCCGAGCCGCTACCGCGATCCCGGGGATCTGGAGATCTGGCGACGCCGCGACCCGATCACCCGCCTGGACACCTACCTGTGCGAGATCGGTGCGCTGAGCGACGCGGAGCGTGCGGACATCCGTGCCGAGGCCGAGGATCTGGCGGCGGACACCCGCGAATGCATGACCCGGTCCGCCCCAGTGGATCCGCTGGAGCTGTTCGACCACGTCTACGCGACCCCGCGCGCCGCCCTGGCGGAACAACGAGCTTTCCTCGCAGCTGAGCTCGACGAGCACGCAGAGAACGCAGAGCACGCCGAGCACGCCGAGCACGCCGTCGCAGCATCCGTCGCCGCCCACTCAGGAGTCAACTCATGACGCTCCCCGACACCGCACCGACGCCCCTGCGCGCACCGGTCACTCTCACCATGGCGGCGGCGCTGAACGCCGCGATCCAGGACGCGATGCGCGACGATCCGACGGTCGTCCTGTTCGGTGAGGATGTCGGCCCGCTCGGCGGCGTCTTCCGTGTGACCGACGGGCTGTACGCCGAATTCGGGGAGAGCCGCGTGAGCGACTCGCCGCTGGCCGAATCGGGGATTGTGGGCACCGCGATCGGCATGGCCATGTACGGCCTGCGCCCGGTGGTCGAGATGCAGTTCGACGCGTTCAGTTACCCGGCGTTCGAGCAGATCGTTTCGCACGTGGCCAAGATGCGCAACCGCACCCGTGGGCGCATCCAGCTGCCCCTTGTGATCCGGATCCCCTACGCCGGCGACATCGGGGGTGTGGAACACCACTCCGATTCCTCCGAGGCCTACTGGACGGCCACGCCCGGCCTCACGGTGGTCTCGCCATCGAATCCGGCGGATGCCTATTCAATGCTCCGCGAGGCCATTGCTTGTGACGACCCGGTCATTTTCCTCGAACCCAAGAGCCGGTACTGGGCCAAAGCCGAGCTCAGCCTGCCTGTGCGCACCGCGCCGATGACCACTGCGGTCGTGCTGCGGGAGGGCACCGATGTCACGCTGATCGCCTACGGTCCGACCGTGAAAACGGCCCTCGCGACAGCCGAGCTGGCCGTCGCCGAGGGGCTCTCGATCGAGGTGATCGACCTGCGCAGCCTCTCCCCGTTCGACGACGAGACGGTGGGCGCCTCCCTGCGGAAGACCTCCCGCGCCGCTGTGCTGCACGAGGCGGCGCAGTTCGGCGGCTACGGGGCCGAGGTCGCCGCCCGGCTGACCGAGCGCAACTTCTTCCACCTAGCAGCGCCGATCCTGCGGATCACGGGTTTCGATATCCCCTATCCCTCCCCCAAGCTCGAGCAATACTTTCTGCCCACTCCCGACCGCATCCTGACCGCCCTCGGAACCTGGGAGTGGAACTGATGGGTCAGAATTTCATCCTGCCCGACCTCGGCGAAGGACTCACCGAAGCCGAAATCGTCTCCTGGCTGGTCGCCGTGGGCGACACCATCACCATCGACCAGCCCGTGGTGGAGGTCGAATCGGCCAAGTCCATCGTGGAGTTGCCGTCGCCGTTCGGCGGTGTGGTCGAGGCCCTGAACGGGGTCGCCGGCCAGATCATTCACGCCGGGCAGGTGCTGCTGACAGTGACGGATGCCGCCGAGGCCGACACCGCACGGCCGACCGCTCGGACTGCTGTTACGCCCGCAGCGATGGCAGCCGGGGTTCCGGTCGCGGAGGTCGACGGGTCGGCATCCGGTGCCGTGCTCATCGGCTACGGCACGAGGGAGAACACGCGTCCCGTGCGGCGCCCTGCCACTGCGCGCTTCGGCGTGCGACCCGGCTCAGCGGCTCCGGTCGTCGCGGCAATCGTCGAACCGGTCTCCGAGGTGACTCCGGCCACCCCGGTAACGGCTCCGGCCTCTCCGTCTTACCCGGCCGGCCGCTCCCCCGTGGTCTCACCGCTGGTGCGGCGTCTGGCCCGCGAAAACGGCCTCGACGCGACCCTGCTAATCGGCAGCGGGAGCAACGCGCTTGTGCTGCGCCGGGACGTGGAATCGGCAATCCGGGAACGGGCCGCAGCGGTTGAGTCCACACCGGTGGTCGAGCCCGCGGCACTGGCCCAACCTGCACCCGTGGCGGAGCCGGTCGGAACCCGGGCCGCACCCACCGACGACATCCGGATCCCGATCACCGGCCTACGCAGGGTGGTGTCGGAGCGGATGACCACCTCGCGCCGGGAAATCCCCGAGGCAACCGTCTGGCTCGATGTGGACGCCACCGAGGTCTTCGCCGCGCGGGACCGTCTCTTCGACGCCACAGGCGAACGCTTCAGCGTGACCGCGCTGATCGCCCGGTTCACGGTCGCCGGACTGCGCCGGTTTCCGCTGTTGAACTCCTCAGTCGACACGGCCAGCCAGGAGATCCTCCAACGCGGTGCCATCAACCTCGGGCTTGCCGCTCAGACCCCGCGGGGGCTGATGGTGCCGGTCGTGCACGACGCCCACTCACTGACCACCCGCGAACTCCGGGATGCGATCGCCGGTATCGTGACCCAGGCAACGGATGGCTCGTTTCCCCCATCTCGACTCAGCGGCGGCACCTTCACCCTGAACAACTTCGGTGCTCTGGGTGTCGACGGGTCAGCCGCGATCATCAACCACCCTGAGGCCGCCATTCTGGGCATCGGACGGATGATCGAGCGCCCCTGGGTGGTCAATCACGCCCTCGCGGTGCGCACTGTGGTCGAGCTGTCGCTGGTCTTCGACCACCGGGTCTGTGACGGAGGCACCGCCGCCGGTTTCCTCACCTACGTCGCACGCTGCATCGAGAACCCTGTGAGCATGCTCGCCGACCTCTGACCGAGCCGCAAACGGCCTCGACCCTGCTGTGGTGCCGCCTGGGGTCGAGGCGTGCGCCAGGTCGTCTACGACACGCCAGGACATCTCGTGGCAGGGGTTTCCTGCCGCTGGGGTTTGTTGCGGTCGACGCCCTCAAGTGCGAATCCTCACCGGGCGGGCTATCCGGGCGGGTTATCCGGGCGCTCCGCCCGGATGCGTTTGCTTCTGGCCCCGAATTCCGGGCCCGAGTGCGCTCAAGGTCCGGCTTGCGGGCAGCCTGGCGGGCCGTGCCGTTCGCAGGCGAGCGCGCTCGACTGCGCGCAGTTCAGCGCGACACGATTATCGAGCAAGTCTCTCGATATAACTCCGAGGCTGTGATCTGTATCGGAGTGCCATTCGGACACACCAGACCCAGTTGATCGTCCCGCACGGCAATACGATCCGGCTCGATGGCAGAGCCCGCACAGTCAGCGCCGACAACACCTGAAGTCAGCGCGGCAAGCATGACAAGGTATGCCAGCGCTGCGACTATTCGACTGTTAGAACCACCCCGACGGCCCTCCAGTGAATACCGAATCTGCCGGCGCGACGCGAGGTCGGACTGGTGGAGCTAGGAGCGTGGTTCTTACGCGAGCAAAAAGTCACGCAGGCCCAGACCGTTCATGGTGCGTTGGTTCGACCGGCGCCAGCACTTAACCCGACGCCGATAGAACTGTAGCCGTTGCGCATTCGAAACCGAACCAGCTTGTGCACTGGAACACGCGTGGAGCCGATAATGCGGTCAATCTCATTTCGACGGGACTTTCTCGGCGGAACACACTTTGTAGAAATGGACTTCCATGATCGTCAAAAATTCCGCTTTGGTTCTCGTTACCCTCGTCGGCCTCGCTACCGTCACCGGCGCGGCCGCACCATCACAGGCCGACATCGTGCTCGGCGAACCGCAGGATGCCGCCCATGCGCACAATGACTATGAGCATGAGCGTCCGTTATTTGATGCCCTCGAGCACGGATTCACCAGTGTGGAAGCCGATGTTTGGCTCGTAGATGGCGAGCTTCTCGTCGCTCACGATCTCGAGGATGTCCAGGCGGGGGTTACTCTCGAAAGCCTCTACCTGGATCCGCTCGACCGCCTCGTGGACGGCCGTGCTGGCAGTGTCTACTCTGGCTGGGATGGCAGCTTCCAACTTCTGATCGACATAAAGAGTGACGGCGAGAGTACCTACGCTGCGATCGAGGAAGACCTGGCTGAGCATCGCTCGATCATGACCAAGTACACGAACGGCAAAACCAAATCCGGACCGGTTGTCGCCGTGGTCAGCGGCAACCGCCCTCTAAAAACCATGCAAAATCTTGACTCACGGTTGGCTTTCTATGACGGCCGCTCCGGCGACCTGACATCTGGAATACCAGCCGATCTCATGCCGCTGGTCAGTGAGAATTGGAACAAGCTATTCGTGTGGCAGGGCGTCGGTCCGATGCCGGAAAGCGAAAAGGTCAAGCTGCGCGAATACGTGCAGTCGGCGCACTCCCAGGGCTACCGCGTCCGTTTCTGGGGGACCCTCGATGTTCCGGGCGAAGCCCGCGAAGCGATCTGGACTGAGCTGCACGAGGCCGGCGTTGACCACATAAATACGGATGACCTCGCCGCGCTGGAGGAGTTCCTGGGGAGCCGGAGCTAGCGGAAATCGCCATCCACTCGCCCGGACCTGAAAGAAGTTCTGTGTGCACAGTTGATATCGATCGGTGTCCCCAGTTCGCGAACGAATTCCGCCGTTAACGGCACTGGCCTCCACGGCAAAATCTCCCAACGGGCTGCTGGGAGATTCATGCGGAGACCGTTTCCAAAGGCCACTCCCCCGAGACGTCGGAACGGTCCTTGTTGCCCGAAGTCGGGCAAGGCCTGCAGCTTTCGGAAATGACGTCCGACCGTGTAAGGCCGACAGGGAACCGCCGCCTACCCTCCTGGGCCGCGGGGTCGATGGGCGCCTACCTAGTGTCAGTCGCCGAACTCATTGCGGCAGTGTCCGTGATGCGCGCCTTCGAACTGGGCGGCGGGACGGCCGCACCCGAAGCGATGGTTCTGCTCATCGTGGTTCTGACGTTGCCGTTATCTACTGCTTACTATGTCGTCGGTTCACTGGGTTCATCGCAAGTGTCCGGGCCAGCAGAATTCGCCGTCGAAGCATTGACCATGAGCGCGGCGTTGTACTACCTGGGATTCTTCCTCTTGGCTGCGATCAATGCTGCCATCTTCAGATGGATAGTTATCAGCACTCGCCGTCGGCGGGCGGAAGCTCAGTCTGATTCCTGACGGTCGACCGACGCGCTAAGGCCCGTGGATCCAGCGCGAAGCAGTGGCCTGGCGAGGACAAGCCCGCAAACCAGGCCAGCGAGGGCAACAGGGAAAGTCACCAAGGCGCTGAGGTGCGGGAGCAGAGAACCTCCAAAAAACAAGGTGAGGCCGCCGACAAGGACAGCCGGGGTTGCGACGAGGGCGCAGGACCAGATGGGGGCGTGCATCGACCGAGCCAGACCGCGGCAGCGAAAAGGGCGACCGAACCCACGAGAATGAGAATCTTCCCCACACGATCGCGTTCAAGAGCCTCACCGGTTGGCTCAAAATAAAACGCATTATCGAGACCTGTCCCCAACAGGACCAGCCCGACGAGGATGAGCGCGGACCATGCGACCAGGGCGGCAGCCCAGAGTGAGAGGCGGACCCAACTGGCTGTCATCGCTCCACTCATTTCTGTTGTAGGCATGTGCGGAACGTGAAATGCGCTTCTTGAAAGCCGCAGGTCGTCGAGTGTCATCTCGTCAGGTTCCCCCCCACTGGACGCGTCAACCGCGGGACCGAGGCCCGAGCCTACTGTTCAGAATCGCTATCCGCACCGCCCCATTCGGGGAAGAAGCCTCGGCGTTGCCCGACGCTTTGGTCTGACGATCGCGTGCAGAAGTGTCGCCAATGGGACGAATCTGACACCGGGCACCTGCTTCGCGCCTTCGGTGCCAACGATGACCTCGCAACCCAGGTCGGCGACACCGACCTGTCAACGCTCGAGCGCTGCCAGGAATTCATTGCACTTCAGCTCGCCCCATCCAGCCCGTCCGTGCGCAACTTCGCAATCAGCGTCGACGGCAAGGCTGTCGGCAACGTGGGCATCGGAAACATGGAGCATCGACACGACACCGGTAGGGTCTACTACTGGGTGTCCGCCGAGGCCCGAGGCCAAGGCCTCGCCTCACGCTCCCTCGCCTCGGCTACCGCTGGGCATTTGAAAGGCGCGACTTGCTCCGGCTCGAGCTCAAGCACAGGGTCAACAACCCGGCGTCCTGCATCGTCACACTGAAAGTGGGATTCAATATCGCACCCAGCGGGCTGCTGGAAGGTTGATGTGGAGACCGTTCTGCTATCGGCGTCTCTTTGCTCGGGCGGCGAACTCGTCAAGGACTTGAACGACGTCCTTGGCTAGCCAAATTCGATTTCGTCGTCCGTCTGTGATTTGGGTCAAAATGTTGGCGTCAACAAGGCGATCGATAGCGACCTGGGCATTGACGCTCGAAATACCGAGCTGAGCTGCGGCTGCGGCTGCGCCGATCACGGGTTGCCGAAGCAGAATACCCACGAGCCGGTGTACCGCTGAATCTCGTCTCGCGCTGATGCGCCCGCGCCACTCCACCTGCACGCTTTCCAGGTCAGCCACGAGGATTCGACCATTGTGCACCGCCGCGAACGACGCCTCCGCGATGGAACGGATGATCGGGGCGACATCCCCGGACCGGTACGCGCTCAGGGCATCGAAATATCGACCGGTGTCGTGAAGCAGCCCCGCGGAGACCGGAACGACAACGTTTTGAGTGAGCCCTCCAGAACGCAGCATCGCCTGGATGAGTGCGCGACCGACCCTTCCATTTCCGTCGGGGAACGGATGGATTGTTTCAAATTGCGCATGAGCGATCGCGGTCTGGGCAAGCACGGGAAGATCAACTCGATTGGCGAAGGCAACAAGGTCGTCCATGAGCGCGGGGACGCGGTCCTGATGGGGCGGGACAAACTGTGCGGTGTGCGGCCCAAAACTCCCGCCACCGATCCAGACCTGCTGGTCACGCCAGTGACCGACGATGTCAGGATTGCTTTGCTCAAGGAGAGCGCGATGCATCTCCAGGATGGCGTTGCCGTCGATCGACTCAGACGGGGCAAGTGCCGCTTGCATCGCTCGGACGTTGCCGACGATGAGCTGCGCATTCTTCGAGGCGTGCTCACCGAGCTCCGCCAAGGCGATCTGCCGAGCGCCGCTCGTGAGGTTCTCAATTTCGGAGCTGGAGGCACTCTCGGTTCGAAGGAGAATGGACGCAAATGGTGCAGCGATTTGCCCCACTTCTGCATCGAAGCGGGCAAGCTCGCTGGCGGCCTCTTCAGTCAGCGCATGCATCTCGCTGTCGAACGGTATGTCGAGATCAGAGATCAACGCGGGCACCGACGCCAAGTACGGACCTGACGCCAGACGCTTCTGGGTTCGTAGGCCATACTCGTCCTGGACGCTTCGCCACGGTCGTTCTTCACAGCCGATCAACGGCCAGACCGACTTCTTCTCAAACATGGACATGTATCAAGTATACCAATGCTTATTAGCATATCCATAGTTACGGATTCACTCTATTCTGACTTATTCCACTCGACTGCTCCGAAACCTTGCGAAACGCACTTTCCGAAGCCAAAGAGAAGTCAGTGAAGTGCAGCGCTAGCTGGCGGTGAATTCGCATCGCTCAATGGCGTGAATGAACGGGTGAGCACATAGGGGTTCTCGATCCGATCAACAGATCATTCTGACTGGCGTGAAATTCGCGACCTGCGCTCGGAGATGATTCGCGAGACGCCGACCGGTTGACTCTCCCTGTGCACGAGAACGCGCGCGCGCGACGGGCGTCCGAAAGTCGGGGCTTCGCGGCCACCGGGTACCGTGTCCCATACAACCTCGACACCAGCAGGAGCGAACTGAAAATGGTCAAGAAGCTCTAACGCTCAATTGCCACCTTTTCGGTGGTACTGGCGACGTTGGCCGGGCTCGCTCACGTCCAGGGTTCCGCTTGCAGCCTTTAGGTTTGTGGGATGGATGAAGAGGTTCTGGCCGGGGGAAACTCGAGCATTGTCGTGCGGGTAGGCGACACCGTTCACCGCCCCGCCGGTCCTTGGACTCCCGCGGTCCATCAACTTCTGAGCACACTCCGCGCGGCGGGAGTGACGGAAGTACCTGAGCCCTTGGGCCTGGACGAGCAGGGCCGCGAAGTGCTCTCTTACCTTCCGGGAATCGTCGGCCACCACCCAAT
The DNA here is from genome assembly GCF_004403055.1 of Cryobacterium sp. TMT1-19. Lineage (NCBI taxonomy): Bacteria > Bacillati > Actinomycetota > Actinomycetes > Micrococcales > Microbacteriaceae > Cryobacterium > Cryobacterium sp. TMT1-19. The sequence goes on along the minus strand of NZ_SOHB01000010.1, from coordinate 11,366 downwards.
GCCCGGCTGGATCTGGTCGCCCAAGATCCTGCACGAGGCCGGGTCCTTGCTCCGAAGGGTGCATGACGCCAGCGCGCCCCTCGCGCACTCGGCCGCCATATGGCAGCTGCCTGCGCATCAGCCAATCGAGGTGGTGTGCCTGAACGACATCGCACCGTACAACATGGTCTTCCAAGACGGGCACATCACGGGTCTGATCGACGTCGATATGGCCTCCCCCGGGCCTCGGATTTGGGACCTCGCGTACCTCGCATATCGGCTCGTCCCGCTCGGCGAGTACGCAGACCATGACGCTCCGGACTGGGATGCTCGCCTCGGCCGGCTCGATGCGCTCATCCGTGCGTACGGCTCTGAGTTCGATCAGGCTGCTGTGCTCCGTGCGGCAGCGCACCGGATGGAGGATCTTGCCGTTTTCACGGATCAACGTGCCACCGACACAAGTCGCAATGATTTCGTGGAGCATGCCGCACTCTACCGACGTGATCGCGACCGACTTTTTGATATGATCGCAAGCCTGCAGGCCTCATGAACGCGGATATCCAGGTAGTCCAAGTCAAACGCCGGCAGCATCCGCATGAATGAACATCTCGGCTATGCCATCGAAGAACGCTGGCTCAGCCTCACGATGCCGTGAAAGCACAAGAACACCCGCCCGGAAGAGGTTTCCGAATGCCACTCTTCCGGGACTTCGGAATCTCGGCAAATTGGTGCCGAGCCTGGGTCCATAGGCGTCCGACGAACGAGTCTGTCGTCAGCGCAGTTCACCTTGAAGTCACAACGCGGAAAGCGTCAGGTAGCCAGGCCTCGAAGTACGGGTGCCTGCTCGGTTGCCAGAAGTTCTGTGCAGGTCGAAGGAACCAAAAGGTGCCACCGTCGGCGCGGCCGCGCGAGCCGCCCAATATGCCACTTCGATAGTGAACTTCACCGCAGGTACTAAATGGAGCGCTGGCCGATAGCCGCGGCGGGTTCCAGGAGTCACTGGTCATCCACTCAGGGCACTTGGAGGCGCCTGGTAAATCCATTCCGCGCGACCGTTCTTGCGCGTACCATTCGATGCATCGCTAGACCGTGACCGGCGTGCCATGCTTGCCCGCGCGGAGCTATCCCAAAAGAGTGCACCATGCGTGCAACCAGCGACAACAACAGGCGTCCCGCATCGGAGAAAAACGGCGGTTGGGAACATAAATCGGTCAGCATTGCGCTCAGGTGGGATAGCGGTTATCGTCGCCGGGCGGTCAGGCATCGCGATGTTTACCCTTGAGCTGATGGGACCGGTTCTCGGTTTCGATGACACCGACAATCCCGCAGTGAGCCTCCATTATCTGCGCCAGTATCCGCAGTTTTACGCTTTGGCGGCGGTCGCAGTGTTTATCATGGCACTCGCGTACATCGTGGCGAGTTTCGCTATCTCAGATGTGCTTACGCCACGCACGAGTATGACCACGCGCCGAAGCCTGAGCGCGCTCGCACTTTTCGCGGCTGCGTTCTTGTCCATGCACGGGGTCTTGCGCGAGTCGGTGGGGCCGTTGCTCTACATCGACTCGGTCAATAGGGGATGGGGCGAGTCCGCATACCTCACCATTCAGATGTTGGGAACCCATGGTTTCCTTGCGGCGGGCCTCATTACGCTCGCTGTCTGGTCCGTGGGTATCTGTCTGGTCCGTGGGTATCTGTGTGGCCGGGGCTCACTCCCGCCCCCTTCCGATCTGGTTATGTGCCTTGGGATTAGTCGCAGGCCTCCGTCTCGTGATGCTCAAGGCTGGGCCATTGATGACGGCAGCAGCGATCGACCTGCCCGGGATCTGGCTCGCCTCCATGGCACTGATCCCTCTGGGAATGCTTTGGTGGCTGACCCTCGGCGTGGTGCTGCTTGTCAAGTCCCGCCGCAATCACGAGCAGCCACCTGTCAATTCAGCACAGTGAACCACACCGAGTAGATGCGTAATGAAACCTGTATGACGACAGCACGAGAATCACCCCGGCATACCATATCGTGCCGCAAACTCATCAGGGAAGTGCGCTCACCTCGTTCCATCGTCACCTCAGCGATCGAGGCAGTGGACGTGTTCGTCCGTTCGGAGGGGCCCGCCCCAAGCGCCTATGCCGAATTTCTGGACGACATCGCGAGGTTCACCAGCAACCTGCTCGATGGACGCCCAACCGGCGGCATCAAGTAGGTCCCGCCGGGAAGGTATGCCACCGGCGGCTGCCGCACTGCAACCCGCCCGCATGAAGTTCCGTTAGAGCAAATGACGCGCGGGAGCCTGACGCTTCTTTGCCCTCCGGACCTGGTGGAGGATCGGCTCGGTGTATCCGTTGGGTGAGGATGCACCGTCGATGATGAGTCGGCGGGCGGCCAGAAACGCGAGCCCAGGCCCGGTTCTGCCGATCAGCGCTTCATAGGTCGGGTCATCGGAATTCTGTGCATCGACGACCGCCGCCAGTCGCCCGAGGCTGGCGTCGACATCCGTCTTGCTGATGACGCCGTGGGTGAGCCAGTTCGCGAGGAGTTGACTGGAAATGCGCAGCGTCGCACGGTCCTCCATGAGCCCCACGCCGTGAATGTCCGGAACCTTGGAACACCCGACCCCCTGATCGACCCATCGAACGACGTAGCCGAGGATCGACTGAACGTTGTTGTTCAGCTCGGTCAGGCGCTCCTCATCGCTGAGGTCTCGCTCGGAGAGAGGGAGGACGAGAATCGGGTCCAGGGCCTGGCCTGTCCGCCCGGCCAGTTCGTGTTGACGGGCGGCCACGTCGACCTCGTGATAGTGGATCGCATGCAGCGTCGCCGCTGTGGGAGACGGGACCCAGGCTGTGGTTGCACCGGAACGGGGGTGCGAAATCTTCTGCTCGAGCATGTCGTGCATGAGATCGGGCATGGCCCACATGCCCTTGCCGATCTGGGCACGGCCGGGAAAGCCCGCCGCGAGACCGGCGTCGACGTTCGCGTTCTCGTAGGCAGCCATGAAGGGCATGGAACGTATCGAGCTCTTGGTGGCCACTGGCCCGGCGCGCATGGAGGTGTGGATCTCGTCGCCCGTGCGATCGAGGAATCCCGTGTTGATGAAGACGATTCGCTCGGCGGCAACGGCGATACAGGCCCGCAAGTTGAGCGTCGTTCGCCGTTCTTCGTCCATGATCCCGATCTTCACGGTGAGTGGGGGCAGGCCGAGGAGCTGCTCCACCCGGGCGAACAGGTCGACGGTGAACGCGACCTCGTGGGGGCCGTGCATTTTCGGCTTGACGATGTAAACCGAGCCGGTGCATGAGTTGCCGCCGCGGGCCTCGCCGACGAGGTCGGGGAACGAACCGAGAACGGTCAGCACCGCGTCGAGGATTCCTTCGAACACCTCGGCGCCGGACGCATCCCGCACGGTGTCGGTCTGCATCAGGTGCCCGACGTTGCGCACCAGCAGCAGGCTTCGGCCGCGCAGCGTCAACTCGCCGCCGGTAGGAACGGTGTAGACGCGGTCGCCGTTCATGGTGCGCATGAAGACGCCGGCGCCCTTCCTGACGGTCTCATTCAGTGTGCCGCGCATGAGTTCGCGCCAGTTGCGGTAGCCGAGTACCTTGTCGTCGGCGTCGACTGCGGCAACCGAGTCTTCGAGGTCCATGATCGTGGTGACAGCGGACTCGAGCACGATGTCCTGGATGCCCGCGCTGTCCGTGGCCCCGATAGGTGCGGTCCGATCAATGATCACGTCGAGGTGCAGTCCGTGATGTCGGAAGAGCACGGACGACGGTTCCAACGCCTCTCCCCTGTAGCCGACCAGCGCCGAGGGCGACGCCAGGACAGCGGATGATCCGTCTTTCAAAGCCACGATCAGCGCACCGTTCTCGACTCGGTAAGCGACGGCATCAGCGTGCGAGCCCCGTTCGAGTGGGATGGCCTGGTCAAGCAGAGCCCGTCCGCGCGCGATCACCCGTCCGCCGCGGACGGCGTTGTAGGAATCCGCCCGGGACGCACCGCCGTCATCGGATATCGCGTCAGTGCCGTACAGCGCGTCGTAAAGCGAACCCCAGCGGGCGTTCGCCGCGTTGACAGCGAACCGCGCGTTGAGCAGCGGAACGACAAGCTGGGGTCCCGCCTGCGACGCGATCTCCGCATCGACGTTCGAGGTGGTGATGGTGAAGTCCCCGGGTTCGGGCGCGAGGTACCCGATCCTGGTGAGGAAAGCACGGTACTCGCCCGGGTCAGGCTGGCCGGGGTTAGCCCGGTGAAAGGCATCGATCTGGGCCTGCAGGTCATCCCTGATGCCGAGCAACTCAGTGTTCCGGGGAGTGAGGTCGCTGATCAGCGTGCTCAGCCCAAGCCAAAAGGCGTCCGCGGTGATGCCGGTTCCCTGCAGCGCCTCGTTCTCGACGAACGCGGCGAATGAGGAGGCGACATCGAGATCTGCTCGTTCGACGCGGGCGGAGAGGCCAGTAGTAGGCGCTGGGACGGATGCTGTGGTGGGTGTGTTCATCGTTGAACTCCTTGGGCTAGTGCGGGTACGCCCGCTCGGCCGACTGTGTCTGGCCAGTCTCGCACCCCGGCGCCGCCGCTCCATGACACACTCACGTCGGGCAGGTCTCGTGCAATAGGGTTCAATTATCCGGCAGACGCTTCACCCTCAGTTCGCCGCCTGGTCACAAACGCTGAATTGGGAACCTGATGTCTGAAGTTCGCGCACGCCCCAGTCGATCCGAGCGATTGGATGCGCTGCCGTTCACCCGGGAGCACCGCCGTGTGCTTGTGGGTTCCGGCCTGGGCTGGGCTCTGGATGCGATGGACGTTGGACTCATTTCTTTCGTTCTCGCACAATTGGCGGTGCAATGGCAAGTCTCCGACGCGGAGCTGTCCTGGATCGCATCCGCCGGGTTCGTCGGTATGGCCATTGGTGCAGTTCTCGGTGGTTTGCTGGCCGACCGTATCGGCCGACGCCAGGTTTTCGCTCTCACCCTTCTCGTTTATGGTCTCGCGACGGGAGCGTCGGCACTGTCCGAGACTGTGGCCGTACTCATTGCATGGCGATTTATCGTGGGGCTCGGTCTTGGCGGTGAGCTCCCGGTCGCTTCGACGCTCGTGAGCGAGTTCGCGCCTCCACGAATTCGCGGCCGCATCATCGTCATCCTCGAATCCTTCTGGGCCATTGGCTGGACCGTTTCCGCAGTCATCGGGTACCTGGTCGTACCGTCATCGGCCGACGGCTGGCGCTGGGCACTGGCTGTCGGAGCGGTTCCGGCCGTGTACGCGGTGGTCGTGCGCCTTCGGCTGCCGGAATCGGTTCGCTTCCTCGAGTCGCGTGGCCGCCTCTCTGAGGCGGAGTCGACCGTCCGACGTTTCGAAAAGTCCGCCGGAATCACCGCCGGACCCCATGATTCTGCGTGCCCCGCAAAGACAGGTGAGGGGCCGATCAAAACCGGTTCCCGGACACGCGTCACCGCGCTGTGGTCGCGCGGCCTGCGTCGCCGAACCGGTGCGCTGTGGCTGGTCTGGTTCTGCGTGAACTTCTCCTACTATGGCGCCTTCATCTGGCTTCCGACCATCCTGGTCGCGTCGGGATACTCGCTCGTTCGCTCCTTCGCGTACACGCTGATCATCACCGTGGCCCAACTGCCGGGTTATGCCGCTTCGGCGTACCTCATCGAGCGTTGGGGACGGCGCAGGACACTGGCCGTATTCCTTGCCGGCTCGGCACTTGCGGCGGCGTTATTCGCGGTAGCCGGCGATGCCACCCAGGTGATCGGTGCCGGCATGCTGCTTTCCTTTTTTAACCTGGGTGCGTGGGGAGCGCTCTACGCAGTGACCCCGGAGCTGTACCCGACCCGCATCCGTGCCACCGGGGCCGGCTGGGCAGCCGGCGTTGGACGGATCGCCGCGATCCTGGCTCCGCTGACCGTGCCGATGCTGCGCGAGATGGGCGGGACCGCACTTCTTTTCACGGTCTTCGCAATGTTCTTCGTGGTCGCTGCACTCGGCGCTCTTGGACTCCCCGAGAAACGGGGCGAGGCTCTGGAGGACTGAAACGGCAGGAACGGTTGCGCGAGACACCGGGGTATGCCCGATCTGACTTTGCACGACGGCGGCGGTCGGTTTCCGTCTCCTCCTCGGTATTCAAGTGGTAGAGATTGCCGAAGAACGCGTCGAACCCGTGCACGGTGGGCAGGAACTCGTTCGGTGAAGGCGATACCCTCGTTGGCAACCCGAAATATGGATGAGATTGTTCGGCTTGGTGTTGGCCTAGTCCAACACCGCGAAACCGGAGAATCTGCAGTGTCTCGCAGAGCTCAGGGCTTCGGCGGAACCCACTTCACGAAAGCCTGCTGACACTGGCAGGCTTGAAGGATGAATAACGTGATGACGGCAGCCGTACTGACGAGATTCGGTGGCACCGAAGCATTGGAATTGCACCACGATTGGCTCCGGCCGCGGCCGCAGGACCACCAGGTGCTGGTGAAAGTAACAGCGGCTGCCGTCAACAACACAGACATTTGGACGCGCCAGGGAGCACATGGGTTGCCGGAAGATCCCACGGCGCAGGCCGGCTGGCTGGGTTCGTTTGATTTTCCGCGCATTCAGGGTGGGGATATCACCGGCATTGTCGTCGAGGTGGGTCATGGTGTGACCGAAGAACTGTCGAGTCGCCGGGTGCTTGTGGACCCGGCTATCTACGGATGCGAAAGCGAGAATGCGTCTCCGGTGGGATACCTGGGCAGCGAGGCCGATGGCGGGTTCGCGCAGTACGTCGCAGTGGATGTCACTCATGCTCATGACGTGCTGGATTCCCCGCTATCGGATGAGCAGCTGGCGTGCCTGCCTGTGGCATTCGGCACCGCGATCGGAATTCTCGAACGTGCCAACGTGCGAGGCGGCGAAACCGTGCTCGTGACGGGAGCATCCGGCGGGGTTGGACGTGGTTGCTGACATCGCCGGTGGACCGGGGGTCTCCACCATGATGCCGATGCTTCGGGACAACGGGTGCTGGGTGATCGCGGGTGCTGTGGCGGGGCCGGTGATCGACTTCGACCTCCGCCGCCTCTATCTTCACAATGTGCAGTTGATCGGATCCTCGATGCACACCCGGGTTCATTTTCGTCGGCTCGTCGAGCTTGCACGCGGCGGGCAGGTCAGTCCTCAGGTCAGCTGCACGTTTGCCCTGACCGAGATCGCCGAAGCCCAAACGGAGTTCTCCGAGCGACGACACATCGGCAAGATCGTCATCCTCCCCCACTGAGACCAACTGTTGGTACCCGAGGGAAAACTCTGATTGATGCACTAATAGTGCACTATCGTGCACTTGTGGAAAAAAGTGCTGCGGAACTTGCGACCGCCATCGGTGTACGCGTCAAACACGAACGCCAACAACGTCGGTGGACTCTTGACCAGCTGGCGGAAGGAACCGGGGTGAGTCGCCGAATGCTGGTCAACATCGAGCAGGGTGCCGCGAACCCGAGCGTAGGGACACTGCTCCGGATCAGTGGCGCCCTCGGCGTGGGCCTCCCCGATCTGGTCGAACCGCCCCGATCGAAGCCGATGAAAGTCATCCGAAGGGGCAAGGGCGCGGTGCTGTAGACCGGCGCGCACGGCGGGCGCGGAGCGCTCGTCGCGGTGACTATACCGCCGAACGTCGTCGAACTGTGGGACTGGACCCTCGAAGCAGGCGATCGACATGTGAGTGAACCGCATACGGCCGGCACGAAAAAGCTCGTGCAGGTGCACATGGGAACGATCTCGATTTCGTCGGGAGAACAGACGGTCACGCTCAACGATCGCGACGCGCTCTCCTTCCCCGGCGACGTAGCCCATTCCTACGTCAACGCCGGCCCGCACACAGCACGATTCTCACTGACAGTGTTTGACCCGGGCGTCGGCTCGGCTACCCGAACGGAACGCGTTGATGCCTGAGCAGACGGCCTTGAACACGTTCCTCGACGCCGCCCGAGTCGACGATGACGTCTTTGCGTTACGGCCCGACTACCGGGCGGTGTTGGTCGCTGTCGATGGACTCGAGCCCGGCCCGAGTGATGAGGCAAGCGAGGCGCTGCTCCTCGCGGCGGAAGAGGCCGCCCGCTCCACTCTCCAGCAACAGGCTGTCGAGGAGGTTCCGCACATTGCCGCGTGGCGCCAGGCGTACCGGGCGTTCGGTGCGAAGCCGCAGCGCACCCGCAACAGTCTGGAGGCGCTCATGCGCCGCGCGGCATCCGGGCTCCCCCGTGTGAATCGACTCACGGACCTGTACAACGCAATCTCGATTCTGCACGTGGTGCCGCTCGGCGGGGAGGTCGTGTGGACCGAAGCGGGCGGTGTGACGTGTCGACGCTGGAACTGGCGTCAAGCACGTCGCACCCAGCTCACCGACACCACCACCAGCGCCCTGTTCATCCTCGACGCACTCGAACCGCTCGACGACGACGCACTATTGGCAGCAGCTCGGGAGCTCGAGCGGGAGCTCACTCGTCTCGGCTCGAACGTTCAGGTCGCGCAGCGCCGACTCGGAGCAAACGCACTGTCCGGAAATGCCTGACATGAACCAACGCAGCATCCCGATTCCCGCCTCGGCGCTTGCTGTCACGGCCATGCTGTCTGTTCAGCTCGGCTCGGCGCTCTCCGTCGACCTGATCGCGACAGTCGGTGCTGCCGGAACGGCGTGGTTGCGCCTCATGGCCGGAGCGATCATCTTCGTCGTTCTCGCCGGAGCCGCCGCACAACGGGATGCACCGCGTGTTCCCGCACCCGTGTCCCAGACAGGAGCCCCCACATGTTCACCGGACTCAACGCCTTCCCGCTGACACCCCTCTGCGACGACGTGTTCCAGCAGGATGCGTATGCACGTCTCGTGACGCAGCTGAGCACCGCCGGCGTCGACTCGATCACCGCGCTCGGCTCCACTGGTTCCTATGCCTACCTCGACCGTGAGGAGCGCCGCCTCGTCGCTGACACCGCCGTTCAGGCTGCGGGGAGCACCCCCGTGATGGTCGGCATCGGCGCGCTGCGCACCTCTCGAGTGCAAGCACTGGCCGAGGACGCCCAGAACGCGGGGGCATCCGGCGTGCTCCTTGCCCCTATGTCGTATCAGACACTCACCGAGGACGACGTGTTCGGCCTCTACGAAGACGTCACGGCGGGGCTCTCCGTTCCGCTTGTGGTGTACGACAACCCGGGCACAACCCACTTCACCTTCTCCGACGAACTGTACGCACGCATCGGGACCCTGCCGAACGTGACGTCGATCAAGATTCCAGGCCTTCCCACCGTTCCCGATGAAGCACGGGCCCGTGTCGACGCGATTCGCTCGCTCGTTCCCGAGCACGTCACCGTCGGGATCTCTGGGGACAGCGCGGCCGCGACCGGGCTCAATGCGGGATGCGAGGTTTGGTACTCGGTGATCGGCGGCACACTCCCCGCACTGGCCCTCACGATCACCCGCGCAGCACAAGCAGGAGATACCGCTGCGGCCGACGCTGAATCGCAGCGTCTGCAGCCGCTCTGGGAGATGTTCGCCGCTCACGGCAGTCTGCGAGTGACGGCCACGATCGCGGAACACCTGGGGCTCGTTCCTCCCGCCTCGCTGCCGCGCCCCATCCGCGGCCTGAAAGTGGCAGCACGCACGCGAGTCGCCCACCTCGTCGAGGATCTCGACTTACGAAACTGACGACCGTGACGATGCGCCTCGGGCTCTTCGCAGCCATCCGAACCGAACAGGTGGATGAATCTTGGACTTCAGAATCGGAGATCGCCGCGCGGCATCACCACGATGAGGAAAGTTGCGATCGGCACAAGGACAAGGGATAACAACCACCAGAGCAGTCAACCGCGTCCTTTCGACTCAGCAAGCCCTGCATTCACGAGTGTCAGCGCAAACCAGCACCCGCCGATCGTTGCCTCATTACCCAAGTCCATGCACTCATGCTCGCAGACGCCCGGCCGCGTTCGGCGATCAGACACCGGAGGGATGGGTCCGGGTGAGCGATTTTCTCATCATGAGCCCTAATGCGCACCACGCGTTAACCTCACCGGTTTTTGGGTGCCCGGGCAAGGTCCGTGAGTAGTCTCAACGCATGATTGGGTTGGGTGAGTTCGTCATCGGCTTGCTCGCCCTGATCGGCGTCACGGTGGTCGCGGTCGGCACCATTTCTGCCGACGATCGTCGGCGCATGCGCTCTGATGTTGATCTTCGCCGGGGATGGGCTGCTCACGCGGCTCGACGGTGGAATCCTGCTACTCGTCGGCGTCGTCTACACCGTGCTCATAGTGCGTGCCGCTCGCCGTGAGGCCGCCGTCGTTCGCACCGAGTCCGCCCGCGAGTACGGCATCACGAAACGAGAGATCGCCTCCACCGCACAGCTGGTGCGCGACGTGCTCTGCTCGTCGTTCGGACCTGACAAGACAACGGGATGACCCGGTCTGTCACGCCCGACCAGCAAGCGTGTGGACAGGCCAGCGGCCGACTCGTGGGACGATGCCGTTGTGCGGATTGATGAGGCTCAGGCGGACGTTCGACGTGTCTACCGCGGCGGCTTCGTCGGTCAATTGGTTTCAGGCATACTGTGGCTGATCGCGGCGGCCGTGGCGACTTGATTGTCGCCATGCGCATCGATCGCAACGCTGTTCCTGGGTGGGATGCTGATTTTTCCCCTGACGACGCTCACGCTTCGAACCGCCGGCGGGCCAGCGGCATTGCCCAAGGGCCATCCGATGGCGGCGCTCGCGACGCAGATCGCATTCACCGTCCCTTCGGGCATGCTCGTGACCGTTGCCCTGGGACTGACCGAACCGAACCTGTTCTTCCCGGCAAGCATGATCATCGTCGGTGCGCATTATCTGCCGTTCGTTTTCCTTTACGGGATGCGTCTCTTCGCCGTGCTCGCCGGACTACTGATCCTGGTCGGAACAGTGCTTCTCCTGTGGCTACCGGTGGGCGCTCCGCTCGGCGGATGGTTCGCGGGTGCACTCCTGGTCGGTTTCGCGTATCTGCCGCGCGCGTCCTCAGAACGGCGTGGGCACCCCTGACTGGGCATCCCGGCCGGGTGGGGCGGGCGACGGTGTGGTCGACACCGAGCGGATGACCGTGGCCGGCTCACTCACGAACGTGCGCCCGGTCGGCGACGTCCACTCAAGCGTGCCGTCACCGAGGTGCAACACCCGCCACCCGGTCTCGCTCATCAACGCATGACACGCCGGACACAGATGCGCGAGGTTGTCGTGCGCGGTCAGGCCGTCGAACTGCCAATCCAGGGAATGGTCCAGGTCGCAATGCGCCGCCGACCGGTTGCAGCCCGGAAACCGGCAGGTTTTGTCTCGCACCCGGAGGAACCGTTTCAGGTCTTCCGGGACCGCGTACCGGTCCCGGCCTACCGACAGCACCGCCCCCGTCTCCGGC
>NZ_SOHB01000007.1:0-54349 GCF_004403055.1 Cryobacterium sp. TMT1-19 | reverse complement strand
GAGCCCCGCCGCGAGAGCATGCAGCTCCGCGACCGCCCGAGCCGCCGCGGACAGGCCGTGCGCGGCATCCGCTTCGGGGTGTTCCAGGAGGTTGGTCACAAATCCGAGTTTACCTCATTGTGAACAAATAAACCATGCTAGCTTAGAAAAAGCTAAAGATTTATCGTAGTTATATACGCCTTCTAATGGAGCCCCGCCCGGAGCCCAGCCCGGACCCGTATCGATGAGGGATCGTTTGGAGGACCACCTCAACGCTGACTTCGGGCAGGTGGGCTACCGATGATCCAGCGCAGCGGTGCCGGATACCGAGAACGACGGAGACCTCAGCCGGTCAGGGCCTTGTGGATCCGCTGGAGGGACACGGGCTCCGCGGCCTTCAGTTCCTGGGCGAAGAGGCTGATCCGAAGTTCCTCGATCAGCCAGCGCGCACGCACCAGGTTGGCGGCCGCGTTTGCCTGCAGGGGGATCGTGCCGCCGGCATCCTCGAACCGGCCCGTGGCTGCCTGGCTCTCGTTCATCCAGACCCGGTCGCGGCTCGGATTGTCGCTGAGCTTCACGATGCGCGCGGTGATGCCGCCGAGGTATCGCGGCAAGTGCCGCAGCTGCACGAGTCCCGTGGCGCTCACGAAACCGGGGTAGACGAGCCCGGCCAGCTGCGCGCGGGCATCCGTCAGGGCCGGGAGCAGGGCCATGCTGGTGGACGCCTTGAGCGCCTTGTCGGCGGCGCGCGCGGCGGCGAGGATGCGGGCGACGAGGCCCACCGTATCGAACATGGAATCCATCACGACGCCGGACACCCGGTCGCGGATGGTGTCGAACTCGGCGTGCATGAACACCTGGCCGCCGGGCTTCACCCGGAACAGCACGTCGTCGACGCTCGCCGCGAGGCAGTCGTCGAACAGCGCTTGGGTGGTGCGATACGGGCTGGTGGCCAGGCTGAGCTTCTCTGCCCCGGTGAGGTGCTGCTGCACGTAGGCCACCGGGGAGGGCGTGGCGAGCAGCAGCAGGCGACGCACGCCATCGGGCAGGGTGCGGGCCTGCTCGGCCTCCGTGCTCATCATGCGGATCGCCACCGACGCACCCTCGTCGACGAGGGTCGGGTAGCCGCGGATGGTGTTGTCACCCTGCCTGGTGTCGAGGAACCGGGGCAGCTCCGGGAAATCCCAGGTGGTGAGTCCGGTGCGCTCGATCGCATTGGTGGGGGTGGCAGCGGATGCCGCGGCCACGCTCTCGCGGGCCTGGGTGCCGAGCCGGCGCTGCAGTTCCAGCAGGTCCTTGCCGGAGGCGCTCGGGCGACCGCGTTCGTCCACGACACGGAACGTCATGTGAAGGTGGGCCGGAACCCGGACCAGCTCGAAGTCGTTCGCCTTCACGGACACGTAGGTGAGCTTCTGGATCAGGGCGGCGAGCGTCTCGGTGAAGGGGACATCGTCGCGGTCGAACAAGGACCCGCGGGTGGCTTCGCCCAGGCCCGACACCCCGACCGAGACCTCGCCCGGCGCCGGCGGCAACTCGTTCAGCAGTCGCTTGGCCCAGTCTCCCGCCGGCACCACGTTGCGACGGATGCTCTTGGGCAGCGACTTGATCAGTGCGGTCACCAGGTCGGCGCGGAGGCCCGGTACCTGCCAGTCGAAGCCGGTGGGAGAGAGCCTCGCGAGCAGGGCCAGCGGGATCTGCACGGTCACGCCGTCGTCGTCCGCGCCGGGCTCGAACCGGTAGCTGAGCGCGAACTTCTGGTCGCCCTGGCGCCAGATCGGCGGGAACACGGCCTCGTCGATCTCCGGCGCGTCCTCGGGCACCAGTGCCTCGGCGGTCATCGTGAGCAGATCGGGCGTCTGGGTGCGCGCCTGGCGCCACCAGGTTTCGAACGTGCGCGATGAGCATACGTCGGCGGGAATGCGTTTCTGGTAGAACTCGAACACGACCTCGTCGTCGAACAGGATGTCACGGCGCCGCGTGCGCTCCTCGAGTTCGGCGAGTTCCTTGCGCAGACTCGTGTTCGCCCGGTCGAAGGCCGTGACGCGCTGGTCGATTCGGTCAAGGTCCCATTCACCCTCGACGAGCGCGTGCCGGATGAATAGGTCGCGAGCGTACGCCGGGTCGACCCGGGAAAACTGGATCCGGCGGCGCGGCACGATCGGCACCCCGTACAGGGTGACCCGCTCGTAGGCGACGACCGCGCCCTGCTTCTTCTCCCAGTGCGGCTCGGAGTAGCTGCGCTTGCAGAGGTCGCCGGCGAGCGGCTCGGCCCACGCGGGGTCGACGACCGCGTTCATCCGGGCGAACAGGCGGCTGGTCTCGACCAGTTCCGCGCTCATCACGGCGTTCGGCTGCTTCTTCGCGAGCGCCGAGCCCGGGAAGATCACGAAACGCTGCTGGCGCGCGCCGATGTAGTCCTTCTTGGCGGTGTCCTTGAGACCGATGTGGGAAAGCAGACCGGCGAGGAGCGAGCGGTGGATCCCATCGGGATTCACGCTGGGATCCCCGATGTGGAGACCGAGCGGCTTGGCCATCTGGCGCAACTGCTTGTACACGTCCTGCCATTCGCGCACGCGCAGATAGTTGAGGAACTCGTTCTTGCAGAGGCGTCGGAAGGCGCTGGAACCGAGCTCCTTCTGCTGCGTCTCGAGGTAGTTCCAGAGGTTCAGCAGGCTCAGGAAGTCGCTCGTCGGGTCGGTGAACCGGGCGTGCTGCTGGTCGGCCTGCGCGCGGCGCTCGAGGGGCCGTTCGCGCGGGTCCTGGATGGTGAGCCCGGAGACGATCACCATCACCTCGCGGCTCACCGCCTGCGTCTTCGACTCGATCACCATTCGCCCGAACCGAGGATCGATGGGCAGCTGCGCCAGCTGCCGGCCGATGCGGGTCAGTGTGGAGATGCCGGGCTTGGAGATGCCGGATTTGTGGCCGGCGGTGAGCGCAGCCACCGCGCCGAGCTCGGCGAGCAGGTCGAGGCCGTCCTTGATGCCGCGCGAGTCGGGCGGGGTGAGGAACGGGAATGCGGCGATGTCGCCGAGGCCCAGCGAGATCATCTGCAGGATGACCGCGGCGAGGTTCGTGCGCAGCACCTCCGGCTCGGTGTACTCGGGCCGGCGCGCGAAGTCCTCCTCCGAATAGAGGCGGATGGCGATACCGTCGCTGGTGCGGCCGCTTCGGCCCGAGCGCTGGTTCGCGGAGGCCTGCGAGATGGCCTCGATCGGCAGCCGCTGCACCTTCGAGCGCACGCTGTACCGGCTGATCCGGGCGGTCCCGGCGTCGATGACGTAGCGGATGCCCGGCACGGTCAGGCTGGTCTCCGCCACGTTCGTCGCCAGCACGATGCGGCGTCGCACGCCGGCGACCTTCGACGGCTGGAACACCTTGTGCTGGTCGGCGGAGGAGAGCCGCCCGTACAGCGGCAGGATCTCGGTGGGGCTGGTGCGCCCCGAGGAGGCGTACTTGCCCTGCAGGGCGTCCGCGGCGTCCCGAATCTCGGTCTCACCGCTGAGGAAGACCAGAACGTCGCCGCTGGACTCCCGTTCGAGCTCATCGAGCGCGGCGGAGATTCCCTCGATGTAGTCCCTGTCCACCGTGGGCGCGGCATCCGTCGTGTCGTCGTCGTCGCCGTCCATCACCTCGACGACCAGCGGCCGGTAGCGGATCTCCACCGGGTAGGTGCGCCCGGAGACCTCGATGATCGGGGCCGGCGTGCCGTCGGGCGTGGCGAAATGCTCGGCGAAGCTCTGCGGGTCGATCGTCGCGGAGGTGATGATGAGCTTGAGGTCGGGGCGCTGCGGCAGCAGCTGACGCAGGTAGCCGAGCAGGAAGTCGATGTTGAGGCTGCGCTCGTGCGCCTCGTCGATGATGATCGTGTCGTACTTCCGCAGCAGACGGTCGCGGTGCATCTCGTTGAGCAGGATGCCGTCGGTCATCAGCTTGATGCGGGTGTCCGGGCCGACCTGGTCGGTGAACCGCACCTGGTAGCCGACCGTCTGGCCGACTTCCTGTCCGAGTTCCTCGGCGATGCGTTCAGCGATCGTGCGCGCGGCGAGACGGCGGGGTTGCGTGTGGCCGATGTTCTCCCGGCCCAGCTCGAGGCAGATCTTCGGCAGCTGCGTGGTCTTGCCGGAACCCGTCGCGCCGGCGACGATGACCACCTGGTTGTCACGGATGGCGCGCGCGATGTCCTCCCGGCGCTGGCTGACCGGAAGCTCGGGCGGGAAGGTGACTTCGACGGGGATCATGAGCTTTCCATCGTATGACCTCGCGGTGAACGACGGATGCTGCCCGGGTTCGCCTGGTGATCGGCCCGACGGCTGTGGTTGTATCGGCGCGTTTTTAACCGCACGATGTTAGCATCAAAGAATGATCAACGACGAAGGGTCGGGGGACCGGCACGCCGCCCTGGCCTCCGACGCGCGCCGCCAGGTGCTCGACCTCCTGATGGGATCGGCTACCCCGCTCGACGCCGCCGCGGTCGCGGCGCGCATCGGGCTGCACGTGACGACCGCCCGATTCCATCTCGATCAGCTCGAGAACGCCGACCTGATCCGGCGCGCCGTCGGGCGCGCGGGAACGCGTGGCCGCCCGCGAATTCTCTTCACCGCTGGACCCGCCGCCCGGGAAGGCGGTGCCCAGCACGATCTGAGCCGGGTGCTGGCCACCGCGCTCGCCGAGGACGCCGACAGCGGGCGGGCCCGGGCGATCCGCGCCGGTGAGACCTGGGCCGAGAGCTACGCCGACGAGCTGCGGGGGAGCGCCGCGGAGGGCATCGCGCCGCTGCTGAGTATCCTCGACCGGCTCGGCTTCGATCCGGAGCTGGTTTCGGCGGTGGAGCCGGCTTCGGCTGCGGAAGCCGAGTCCGCGGCGGGCGACGGGGCCTCCGACGGCGTCGCCGTCGTTGCCGCCCCGCTGATCACCCTGCTGGCCTGCCCGTTCCGCGCCGATGCGCGGGACGCCCCCGACGTCATCTGCTCGGTGCACCTAGGCCTCGTGCGCGGGGTCGCCCGCGAGCTGGGCCACGACCCGGACCAGGTCGGGCTGCGCCCGTTCGTGGGCCCCGAGCTGTGCCATTTGCACCTCGGAAGCGAGTGGGTCGAGCCGAGCCCGACGGCCGGGTGAGCGCGCAGCCCGACGACGTGAACTGACGCGCTCCGCCTCGCGCGGTCTCGCTCCGCCCTGCCGCCACCGGGAATAACGGCCCGGGAGGAGGGTTAGGTTGGGGAGGGCGGGAACCGCCCGGCGAGGAAGATGACGGATGAACCCGATCGAGTGGCTTTTCGACGCACAGCTGCAGATCGGAACCCAGACCATTCTCTGGCGCGAGATCATCGGCAACGCCTTCGGCATCCTGAGCGCCGTCGGCGGGATGCGCCGTAAGGTGTGGGCCTGGCCGATCGGAATCGCGGGCAACGTGCTGCTGTTCACGGTGTTCCTCGGCGCCGTGTTCGGCACGCCCAACCCGGTCAATCTGCTCGGCCAGGCCGGGCGGCAGATCATGTTCATCGTCGTGTCGATCTTCGGCTGGGTCCAGTGGTCCACTTATCGCCGGGGGAGCGCGCAGGCTGCCGTGGCCCCGCACTGGGCCGGTGCTCGCGCGCGCATCCTGCTCGGATTCGGGCTCGTCGCGGGCACTCTGGTGCTCACGCCGGTCTTCCGTGCGCTCGGCTCGTTCGAGCCCGTCTGGGCCGATGCCTGGATCTTCACCGGCTCGTTGCTGGCCACGTACGGCATGGCGAAGGGCTGGACCGAGTTCTGGCTGATCTGGGTGGCGGTCGACATCGTCGGGGTGCCGTTGCTGCTCAGCGCCGGCTACTACGCCTCGGCCATCCTCTACATCTTCTACGGCGCGTTCACCCTCGCCGGCTTCTTCGTCTGGATGCGCGTGCAGCGCCGCGCCCGCAGGGCCCTCGCGGTCGACCTGGTGGCCGCCCGGCTCTGACCGGCCCTGACCTGCTCCGCTCAGGTTCGTTGAAGAAATACGCAGGGAGCGTCGGGCCGGGGACAGCGGCACAATGGAGGCATGTCCAACCACCTCGCCGACGCAATCAGCCCCTATCTGCGCTCGCACGCCGACAATCCCGTTGCCTGGTACGGCTGGGGTTCGGAGGCCTTCGTGGAGGCTCGGCTGCGCGATCTGCCCGTGCTCGTCTCGATCGGCTACTCGACCTGCCACTGGTGCCACGTCATGGCCCGGGAGAGCTTTAGCGACCCGGAGCTCGCCGATTACCTGAACCGGCACTTCGTGAGCATCAAGGTCGACCGGGAGGAGCATCCCGAGGTCGACGCCAGCTACCTCGCCGCGGCCAGCGCCTTCGTGGGCGGGCTCGGCTGGCCGCTCAACGTGTTCGTCACCCCCGACGGGCAGGCCTTCTACGCCGGCACCTACTTTCCGCCGTTGCCGTTGCCGGGGCATCCGTCGTTCCGGCAGGTGCTTGAAGCGGTGACGGATGCCTGGACGAACCGCCGCGCCGAGGTCACCGCAAGCGCGTCCCTCGTCGCCGAAGCGCTCGCGGCCGCCGCCGTGCAGCGGGGTGCCGGCGGAGCGCTGCCCGGCCCCGCCGCGCTCGACCGGGTCCAGGCCGAACTCGTGGGCCTGGAAGACCCCCGCTTCGGCGGATTCGGCGGCGCGCCCAAGTTTCCCGTAGCGCCGGTGCTGGGGTTTCTGCTCGGCCGGCCGGGTGCCGTGGGACAGGTTCCGGAAGCGCAGGCCCTCGCCCTGCGCACCCTGAAGCACATGGGTGCCTCGCCCCTGCGAGACCCGGTGGAGGGCGGTTTCTTCCGCTACGCCGTGAACCGGGACTGGAGCGACCCGCACTACGAGCGGATGCTCTACGACAACGCGCAGCTGCTCGACCTCTACACCCAGGCCTGGCAGCTCACCGGCGAGAAATGGGCGCAGACGGTCGCGGAGGGTGTCGCCGGGTTCCTCACGACCGTGCTGCGCCTGCCCGGCGGCGGGTTCGCCAGCGCCCAGGACTCCGAGAGCACCGTTGCCGGTCGCCGCGTCGAGGGCGTCTACTACACCCTGGACGAGGACGCCCGGCGGCAGGAGGAGCCGCCCGCGCTCGATGAAAAGGTGCTCACCGGCTGGAACGGCCTTGCCATCAGAGCCCTGGCCCGCGCCGGGTTCGCCCTCGCCGATCCCGACCTCACGACGGCGGCCGCGAGGGCCGCCGACCACCTGCTCACGCGTCACCTGCGCCGGGACGGCAGCCTCGTGCGGGCCTCCATCGCGGGGCGCACGTCTGCCGCTCAGGCCACCCTGGAGGACTTCGGGATGTGTGCACAGGGTCTCCTCGAGCTTGCTCTGGCCACGGGCGAGGTGCGCTATGCCACGGCCGCGCGCCGGCTCATCGACGGCACGCTGGGGGGAACGGATGCCAAAACGGTACCGTCCGCCGCCGACATCCCTGGCTCCGGCACTCCCGGTACCAGTGCACCCACCGACGCCGCCGGCACTGCCGGCACTGTCGCCGGCGGGATGCCGTTTCGCGCTCCCGACGGGCCCGACCCGGTGCTTGCCGCGCAGGGACTCGCCCTGGACGTCGACCCGTCGGAGGGGGCCTACCCGTCCGGGATCACGGCGACCGCAGAGGCGGCGAACCTGCTCTACCTGCTGACCGCCGACGACCGCTACCGCGCGGCCGCCGTTGCCGCGATGGCGGCCCTCGCCGAGCGCGCACTCGAACGCCCGCTCGCCTTCGGGGCGGCCCTGCGACTGTCCGGCATTCTGACCGGCCCCGTGGAACAACTCGTGGTGGTCGGTGCGAACGTGGTCGGGCCGGGGGCAGGGCCGGACGCGGCCGCCCCCGAGCAACCCGCCGCACTGCTCGACGCGGTGCGCCGACGCGGGAGCGGGCTCGTCGCATCCGTCACCGAGGTTCAGGCGCAGGCCTTCGCCGACGCCGGCTTCGAACTGTTCCGCGGCCGGGTCGCACACCAGGGTCTGCCGACGGCCTACCTCTGCCGTGACTTCGTCTGCCGCCTGCCCGTCACCGATCCCGCCGACCTGCCGATGCCCTGACCCGGACGGAGGCTGGTCGGCCCGGTGGCCGCACCGGGAACAGAATGGACAGATGGGCATACAGATCAAGCGGGTCTACGACGAACTTTCCGCGAGCGACGGGACCCGGGTGCTGGTCGACCGGCTGTGGCCGCGCGGAGTCTCGAAGGAGGAAGCCCGGC
Source organism: Cryobacterium sp. TMT1-19 (assembly GCF_004403055.1). Taxonomy (NCBI): domain Bacteria; kingdom Bacillati; phylum Actinomycetota; class Actinomycetes; order Micrococcales; family Microbacteriaceae; genus Cryobacterium; species Cryobacterium sp. TMT1-19. The sequence goes on along the minus strand of NZ_SOHB01000007.1, from coordinate 46,186 downwards.
TCGACGCCTGGCTCAAGCAGATCGCGCCCAGCCCGGAGCTGCGCCGGTGGTGGAACCACGACCGGGCCCTTCTGGATGAGTTCGCGGTGCGCTACCGGGCCGAACTCGACACCGCACCCGAGACGACGGCGGCCGTGCAGGAACTCCGCACGCTCATCGCCCGCGACGAGGAGAAGCAGACGACAACCACGCTGCTCTACGGCGCTCGGGACCCGATGGTGAACCACGCCAGGATCCTGGCCGAGTATGTGATTGACAGGGCCTGACCCGTTCGCCTGACCCGATACCTGAGCGGAAATCGCGCCGGCCGTCGGGCCTCCGAAGTAACTTCAAGCCGGTAACCTCAAGCCGGTAACCTGAAGCCAGCCGACCTCATCGGTCGGCGCCGACGACCGAACGGACTCCGGCGATGGTTCCCGAAATCAACATCTGGGCCGTACTCCTGGCCACCGCGTCCAGCATGGTCGTCGGCGCGATCGGGTACTCGCGCCAGACGTTCGGTACCTCCTGGATGAAAGCCGTCGGCCACGACGAGGAAAGCATGCGCACGGGCTCGACCGCGATCACCGGGCGGTCCCGTCACCCCGGCGAGCGGGGGACGCAGAAGACGTAGAATAAGAGCGGCGCCACCGCGTTCCGCCGGCTGCTCCGCTCCGGTCTCTGGACCGGTCGTTACTGTCCGGCATCAACGGACGCACTCTCCCCGGCACTGCGTGTGGTTGCCTCGTGAATGAGTGTTCCCAATTCTTCTCGAGGAGGACCATGGCCACGTTCGATCGCCCGGAAACCGAGCGTCGCTCCTCGAACGAACCGGCAGACAACCTGCCCGTGCTGACGCTGAGCCAGGAACCCGAGCTCGTGCTGCTCGCACCCGACCCGCGCACCCGCCGTTTCGACCGTGATGACGTGGTCGTGCGCAAGGGCGAGATCAACCTGATCAACGGCCACTTCACCCCCCACGAGTCGATGGTCAAGGACCTCCTCGCGGTCCGCGACGCGCTCGAACGGGCCGGCATCGACTTCCTGCTCGTGCGCGGCGACGGGGACCGCCCGGTGATCGCGGTCGACCGCAAACGCCGCAAGAACCTCACCCGCATCCTTGTGGAGGCTTTCGCGAACGAGCCCTTCTACGCCAAGCCCCTCGACGGGAATCTGACCCCGGCCCTGTTACTGGCGGACGGTGCCCTGACGACGCTGCGCAAGTCATCCGTCTTCCGGGTCTACCGCCCGCGCATCGAGCCGATCGGCCGCCTGCGCTACGGCGCCGAGACAGCCTTCCAGTTCGAGCTCTGGCACTTCGGCGATGATGAGATCGTCGCGCCCGTCGAGAACTCGCTGATGCGGGCACGTCTGCCGCGTGCGGAGGCCCGCGAGACCACAATCGATCTCTTCGGGCGCAGCTGGCGCACCCTGCAACACATGTTCGACGACCTGGCCAGCGACGTCAGTTTCGACATCGACATGGTCTTCTCCTGGGTCGACGGCTCGTCCAGTGATTTTCAGCGAGAACGGGCCAAGCGCATGCAGGCCTATGTCGTCGGCGACGGCGACGATTCGGATGCCCGTTTCCGCCAGATCGATGAGCTCAAGTACGCCCTCCGCAGCGTCTACATGTTCGCGCCCTGGGTGCGCCGCATCTTCATCGCCACGGATTCGCCGGCTCCGGTGTGGCTGGCGGAGCACCCGCGCGTCACCATCATGCGCAGCGAGGATTTCTTCCCCGACCTGAGTGTTCTGCCCACGCACAACTCGCACGCCGTTGAGAGCCAGCTGCACCGCATCCCCGGACTGGCCGAGCATTTCCTTTATTCCAACGACGACATGTTCTTCGGCCGCCCTGTCGGACCGGAACTGTTCTTCTCTCCGGGCGGCGTGACCAAGTTCATCGAGGCATCCACCCGGATCGGCCTCGGCGAGAACAACACCAGCCGCAGCGGCTTCGAGAACGGCGCCCGGGTCAACCGCGCCCTGCTGCGCGATCGGTTCGGCAAGGTCACCACGCGGCACCTCGAGCACACGGCGGCGCCGCTCCGCAGGAGTGTGATGCAGGAACTCGAAGCGGAGTTCCCCGGCGATTTCGCCCGCACCGCGGCCAGCCAGTTCCGCTCAGCGACTGATATCTCGGTCACGAACTCGCTGTACCACTACTACGCGCTGATGACCGGGCGGGCGGTCGAGCAGACCCAGGCGCGCTCGCTGTACATCGAAACCACGCTGAAGCTGGCACTGCGTCAGATGAACGCCCTGCGCAAGCGCCGCGACCAGGACATGTTCTGCCTGAACGACGGCAGCAACCCGGAGATCTCCGACGAGGTTCGCCGCGCGGCCGTGACCGACTTCCTCGAACGTTACTTCCCGATAGTCGCCCCGTGGGAACGCGAGAACCAGCTCGTTCCCGGCCAGGCCGGGCACACGCCGCCGTCTAGTGCAGAACCGGGATCGGTGTGGTCATCGGGGGTTCGCGGAACGTTGGCAGAGTACCCGCGGGCATGATCCGGATGTTGTCGCCGGCGAGCCGTCGCGCACTTTCCGTCGCGTCGACGTAGTCCAGCGCCGGGTAGTCACCCAGCGGAACGACCGAGTGCAGCACCGTGTCAGCGAACACATGCACGAGGTTGAAGGTGCGTGCCCCGTCGCGGCCGCGCGTGCCGCCGACCGGAACATTCAGGTCCTGGGTGTAGCAGGTGGCCGACGCCACCGACACCGGAATGCCCGCGAACGTCGCGGTCGAGGAGTAGTGCAGGTGCCCGGCGAGGATGCTGCGCACATCCGAGCCGCGCAACACCTGTGCAAGACGGGCCTGGCCGCGCAACTCGACCGACACGGCCAGGTCGAGCACGCTCGGCACGGGCGGGTGGTGCATGGCCAGAATGGTGCCGTCCGGCGCCGGAACGCTCAGCTGGCCGGCCAGCCAGCGCAGTTGGTCGTCGGTCACGGCGCCGTGGTGGTGGCCGGGAACGGAGGTGTCGAGCGTGATCAGGCGCAGGCCGCCGATGTAGTCGACGTGGTCGATCGGCTCGGTGGTCGCCGGCTCGTTCAGCAGCGTGCTGCGGAACGCCGCCCGATCGTCGTGGTTGCCCATCACCCAGAAGACGCGGGCACCGAGCCGCGCCGCGGCCGGCTCGACGATCCGTTGAGCGGCCCGGTAGGCATCCGGTTCGCCCTTGTCGGCCAGGTCGCCCGTGATGATGATGGCGTTGGGTCGGCCGGAGGAGGCTTCGACCTCCGCGAACAGCTGCGCGAGATGGGCGGTGCTGTCGACCTGGTCGTACAGGCGCCCGCCGTTCGCAAGCAGGTGGGTGTCGCTGAGGTGGAGTAGAAAATGATCCGGCTTGGGGTATTCGGCCGTTCGAATGTTCACGGAGCATCCATTCGTTGGGGCTAAGAGCTCTTCGAAGAGTTGGCTGACTCTACTCTGATTATTTGAGCAGCATGAGCTGAACCTTAGGTGAATGCCAGGCGAACACAGTGAAGAGCCCGGGTGTTTCGCCTTCGGGCCCGTCGTCACCGCGAGATCAGGACGTGGTCTCCTTCGTACCCTCTCGAGCCTGCAACGGCTGCTCGGCCGAGGTGGCTCACCGAGGGATGGGTCAGGCCCGAGGTCCGAACGGAGTCAACCGCGCCGCCGCGTGCGAAGCTAGAGCGTGCGCACCTCTTCGTCGATCAGCCCCGTTCGCTACCTGGTGGGGGCGTTCGTCGCAATCATCCTGTTCGCCGGGCTCTACCTCTACTTCGTGCGCACCCTCTCCGGCCAGACCATGGACCAGCTCGCCTTCGACGGCGCGGAGTTCGGACGCCGCAGCGTCACCCCGCTCGCGCAGGAGTTGCTGGATGCCGTTCCGCTGGTCTCCGTCATCGCCGGACTGCTGCTCACCGGGGTCGTGACCGTCGTTCGGCGCAACGGCAGGACCCTGATCGTGGCCTGTGGGGTAGCGCTGGCCGCCGTGTTGAGCACTCAGCTGCTGAAGATCATGCTCCTGACCCGGCCGGACCTCGGGGTGGAGGGCTACGACGGCAACTCGTTCCCCTCGGGACATACAACGGTGGCGGCGGCATCCGCTCTCGCCGTCTTCCTGGTCGCGAGTCCACGTGCCCGCGGCCTCGCCGCCCTCGGCGGTTCCGGCTTCGCCATCCTGGCCGGGGTCGCCACGCTGGCGAACGGCTGGCATCGGCCCAGCGATGTCATCGCGGCTCTGCTCGTCGTGGCGGTCTGGGGTTGCGTGGCCGGTCTGGTGCTGACCCGCGGCCCGTGGTCGATGGGCGGTGCACCGCGCGGCGGGACGAACGCCCGCCCGCCCAGAGTCGACCGCCTGCAGCTGCGCATCCTGATCCCGTTCGCCGCGGTCGCGGTCGCCGCGTTCCTGGTCACGTACTTCCGCGCGTTCGGCGATACCCCGGGAACCCTCATCGCGTACATCGGCGGCGTCACCGCGATCGTTGCCGCGGGGCTCGGGATCGGGCTCACGGGCATCCGTCTGTTCGCCCCGCTGCCCTGATCTGACGGCATTTACGGGGGTGTGCCGGGCCGTGCCCACGTGTAACACTGGGGCTATGCCCGTCACTCTTAGAGCGCTCCAGACCGTGGTCCCCCCGACAGTACTGATCCAGGATCAGGTGCGCGACATCTTCGCCGCCCAGCCGGGACTCAGCCGCCTGGCCCAGCGCCTGGTGACCGCGTCGTTCAACCTGTCCGGGATCGACACCCGGCACACCGTCATTGACGAGCTCACCCTCGACGGGGCGTCGTCCGATCCCCAGTTCTTCGACGCCGCCACGCAGGAGCTGCTCAAGCCGAGCACCCGGGTGCGCAACGAGCTCTACATCGTGGAGGCGACGAAGCTGTTCGTCGAGGCCGGGCGGCGGGCCCTCGAGGCGTGCCCCGGCATCGAGGCCTCGGACATCACGCATGTGGTTACCGTGTCGTGCACCGGGTTCTACGCTCCGGGACCCGACTACATGCTCGTGCGCGAGCTGGGCCTGAACCCCGCGACCCAGCGCTACCACCTCGGCTTCATGGGCTGCTACGCGTCGATGCCCGCCCTGCGCACGGCGAAGCAGTTCGTCGACGCAGACCCGAACGCCGTCGTGCTCGTCGTCAGCGCCGAGCTGTGTTCGCTGCACCTGCGCGCCTCGGACGACCCGGACACGATCGTCGCCTCCTCGCTGTTCTCGGATGGAGCTGCGGCTGGGATCGTCAGCTCCCGCGCCCCCGCGGCGGGCGAGAAGGCCCTCAACCTCGACCTGTTCGAGACCGTGATCACGCCTATCGGCGAGGGGGACATGGCCTGGAAGATCGGCGACGAAGGGTTCGAGATGATCCTCAGCACCTACGTGCCGCACATCATCGACCAGCACATCGAGGGGGCGCTGGCACCCCTCTTCGCGCGGGACGTCGCGCTCAGCGCAGTGTTGGCGCCGGCGCTTGTGCCTTCCAGGGTGCCGTCGCTCCTGCCTGCCGGGGTGCCGGAGGGTGTCTCGGCCGGGTCGGTCGCAACCCTGGTCGCACCGGTTGACGTCGCGCCGGTCACCACACCGGCCACCGCGATCGCGCACTGGGCGATCCACCCGGGCGGGCGCAGCATCCTGGACAAGACCGAGGCGAAGCTCGGGCTGAGCGAGGCGCAGCTCGTGCCCTCGCGGGAGACTCTCCGCACCTACGGCAACATGAGCAGCGCGACGATCCTGTTCGTGCTCAAGGCCATCCTCGACTCCCCGGCCACGGATGACGGCGAGCGGGTCTGCGCGATGGCGTTCGGCCCGGGGCTCACGGTCGAATCCGGGCTGATGACCGTCACCGCCGGGTAGCGGAAGTGGGCATCCCGTCGATGCATTTCCCTTCGCCGCGCCGATCGTCGCGGAGTCGTCCCTTCCTGGGCGTCTCGTCGCTGCGCGTTCCGTCGCTGCGCCGGCGCGCGAGTGACGCCGTCGAGCTCATGGACGACCCCGACTGCGACCCCGACAAACTCGCCAGCACCTACGCGAACTTCCGGTTTGTGAACGCCGTGGTGTCGGGGTGGCGCGGGATGTACCGCCGCGATATCCGGCCATTGCTGTCGAGCACTCGGGAGAGCACCCTGCTCGATGTCGGCTGCGGCGGCGGCGACGTGGCGCGGGCGCTGGCCCGCTGGGCCGCCCGGGACGGCCTGCGCCTGCGCATCACGGCCGTTGACCCGGATGCCCGCGCCCACGCCTACGCGACGAGCCTGCCCCCACTGCCCGGACTGACGTTTCGGCGGGCGCTCAGTTCCGATCTCGTCGCAGAAAGGCGCCGGTTCGACATCGTCGTCTCCAACCATGTGCTGCACCACCTCACCGGCGAACAGCTCGGCGGACTGCTCGCCGACTCGGAACGGCTCGCCGCGCACCGGGTGCTGCACGCCGACATCGAACGCAGCCGGTTCGCGTACCTCGGCTTCGGGCTCGGCACCTGGCCGCTCTTTCGCCGGTCGTTCATCCGCGACGACGGGCTCACCTCCATTCGCCGCAGTTTTACGGCGGCCGAGCTGCGCGAGGTGGTGCCGCCCGGGTGGCAGGTGACGCGGGAACATCCGTCGCGCCTTGTGCTGCGCCGGGTGGTGCCGGCCGGACCGGCGTCTGCCGGGCTCGCGTCGGCTGTGTCGGCGTCTGTGTCGGCTGGGTCGGCGTTGGCTGGGTCGGTTCTTGCTGACACGGTGCCTGCTGGGTCGGTTCTTGCTGAGACGGTGCCTGCGAGCGTGTCCTTTCCGGTCAGGAGTGACCGGCGCAACGGGCACTCTCGACCGGAAAGGGAACCTGAACGCGTGCACGTGCACGAGCGGGGGCAGGCGAACGCCAGCGGGGCACGGGTTCGGGACGTGATCGTGGTCGGCGGGGGACCGGTGGGCATCCTGCTCGCCGGACTGCTGGCGGTGCGCGGTGTCGACGTGGAGGTGATCGAGCAGCGAGGCAAGCCGTCGCTGCGATCCCGGGCCATCGGCATCCACCCGCCGTCGTTGCGGGCACTGGAGCAGCTGGGTGTGGCGGAGGAGGTGCTCGCCCGGGCGGTGCGCATCCGCGGCGGTGTGGTGCGCTCGGACGGGCGCACGCTGGGCCGGCTGGCGTTCACCGAAACCGTCGACCGGATGCAGAGCGTGATCTCTCTGCCGCAGTTCGAGACCGAGGCCGTGCTGCGCGCGCGCTTCGCCGAACTCGCGCCCGGCCGGCTGCGCGGCGGCGTAACGGTGACCGGGGTGTCCGAGCGCGGTGATCGGGTCGCGGTCGAGACGGCTAAGACAGTCGAGACGGCGAAGCCAGGCGGGACGCACGGGACGGTCGAGGGGATCGGGACGAGCGGGACGGGCGAGGGGGGCGTGCCTGCCGGCGAGACTCTCGAGGCTCGCTACGTGGTCGCCGCCGACGGCGCCCGCAGTCTCGTGCGCGACCTACTCGGCATCCGCTGCACCGCGCGCACCGGCGGCGAGACGTATCTGATGAGCGACTACCCCGACACGGGGGAGCATCCCGGGGAGGCCGTGCTCTTCTTCGAGCGGGGTGGTGTGGTCGAGTCGTTCCCGTTGCCGGGAGGCCGACGCCGCTGGGTGGCCATGACCCCGACCCTGCAGACCGATGCGACGTCCGACGACCTGGCTGCGCTCATCCGTGCCCGCACCGGCACGCAGCTGCCTCCGACGACCGCGGCGGCCAGCGCCTTCTCGGTGCAGCAGCGCCTCGCCACGAGACTTGTAGCGGGACGGGTCGTGCTCATCGGCGACGCGGCGCACCAGATCAGCCCGATCGGCGGGCAGGGCATGAACCTCGGGTGGCTCGACGCGCTGCAACTGGCCCCGGCGCTGGAGCGGGCGCTGCGGGATCCGGAGGCCGCTTCAGGCGTGCTCGGGGATTACGACCGCCGCCGCCGGCGCAGCGCTCGGATGGCCGCCCGGCAGGCCGACTTCAACATGGCGATGGGCGGACCCGTGCAGGGGCTTCGCCTGCGCGCGCGGAACGGCCTCGTGCGCGCCCTCGCGGCGCCGCCTGCCAGCGCCGTGCTCGCCCGCGCCTTCACCATGCGCTGGCTGTAGCTCGCCGCCGCCGCCGGCGCGCCCGCTCGACTCGATCGGCCCGGTGCGCTGGGGCTAACTCAGGAGAAACGTGCGGATGGTGTGGCCGACTCGCAGAACTCCGCGCAAACATGCGAAAATCTGCGGGGGCGCGGCCGCCGCTCGCCGGAATCTCCTGAGTTGGCCACGACGTGTGCGCGGCTGATGCTGCTGCTGCTGCTGCTGCTGCTGCTGCTGCTGCTGCCCGATTCGGGGTGCAGGTCGGTCCGTGCGCACAACTCCTCCAATTCGGCGGAGCTGCGGCACGGATGCCCGGGACGCCTGGGCGGTTCCGGGCACGCACCGGAATTGGCAGGAGTTATGCACCGGGGCGACGGATGACCCGGGCCGGCCGGGTGATGCGGGCTGGGCGGGGCTGGCCCGGTCGGGAAGGTCGTTGGGGCTAACTCAGGAGAAACGAGCGCACGGTGCGGCTGGCCCGCAGAATCATGCGGAACTTCGCGGGGCTGGGACCGCTGCTCGTGGAATCTCCTGAGTTAGCCACGGAATGGAAGGCTCAGCTGGATGTGCATGGCGAGCCGGGCCGGCCGACGGGCCGGGCCGCGGCTAGCCGACGCGGGCCGGCGCCGGCGGGGTCCGGAGGCCGCGCACTGCAACGTCGCCGACGACCGCGGGGATGATCGGGGTGGAGGTGACCTGACCGGTGACCGGATCGGGTTCCAGGCCGAGCACGGTGCCGAGCACGGAAACCGCCGCCGCCGCCGACCAGGCCTGCGGGCGGCAGGCGGCCGGGTAGGGAACCGCGGCGGCAACCAGGGAGGACGCGTCGCCCGAGTGCAGTTCCGGCATGCGGTAGTCGAATGATTCGGCCGCCGCGAGCAGCCCCTCGATCAGGATGCCGGCCTCGGCACCGAAACCGGCGCGCCCCAGGCCGGCGATCGCGATCGCGGTGTCGTGGGTCCACACCGAGCCGCCGTGGTAGCTCAGCGGCCAGTAGCCGACGGAGTCCGTCGACATCGTGCGGAGACCGTAGCCGGAGTTCAACTCCGGGGACACGAGCCGGGCGGCCACGAGGGCGGACTCCTCCGCGGAGAGCAGCCCGGTTCCGAGCAGGTGGCCGATGTTGCTGGTCACAGTGTCGACCGGGCGCTTGAAAGCGTCGAGGGCGACGGCCGGGTAGCGGCCGGCGGGCGCGTCGATCCAGAACGAGTCCCGGAACCGGGTCTGGAGCGCGGCCGCCCGGGCGCGCCAGGCGTCGCCGCCGGCCCTGCCGAAGGCGTCGAGCAGTTCGGCGCCGCCGATATAGGCCTCGTAGGCGTAGGCCTGCACCTCGCAGAGGGCAATCGGTCCATCGGCGAGGCTGCCGTCGCGCCACTGGATCGAGTCGCCGGAGTCCTTCCAGCCCTGGTTCGCGAGGCCGTGGCCGGTGATGTCGACGTATTCGAGGAACCCGTCGCCGTCGCTGTCGCCGAAGTCGCGCATCCAGCCGAGGGCCGCTTCGAGGGCAGGCAGCAGAGCCTCGACCTCTTCGGTGGCCAAACCCCAGCGGTAGGCGTCGCGCAGCAGGCAGATCCAGAGCGGGGTGGCGTCGACGGTGCCGTAGTACAGCGGCGGCAGCGACAGGCTCTCGCCGGGCATCGAGTACAGATCGGGGCGCAGTTCGTGCATGATCTTGCCGGGCTGCTCCGCGGTCTCGGTGTCGCTCTTGGTGCCCTGCAGCTGCGCGAGCAGGCGCAGCGTGGAGCCCGCGATCTCGGTGCCGAGCGGCAGCAGGAAGCGCGCCGCCCACAGGGAATCCCGGCCGAACAGGGTGAAGAACCAGGGGGCGCCGGCGGCCAGGAACGGCTCGGCCGAACTCGTCGTGGTGGCCATCCGCAGACCGGTCAGGTCGTCGAGCGCACGCGCCACCCAGCGTCCGAGGCGCGCATCGCCGGAGCGCACCGACACCCCGGACCACTCCGGCAGCCCCGATGCGGCCTGCACCACGGTGGCCGCGTGCGCGATCTCGACGGTCCACTCCACGGTGACGCTGCTTTTCGCGGGCACGGTGACCGACCAGGTGCCGGTGACCTCGGTGTCAGCCTCGGCGGTCGAGCCGGCCAGCACCCCGTCGTCGCTCACCCCGACCAGCGCCGCCACGGTGTCGGTCGACAGACGGATGCCCCCGCTCGCCTCCGTCACAACGACATCCGGTGCCGCGGGCAGGTCCACGCCCCCGAAAGCGTCGCGCTCGGCGGCCCCCGCGAGGCCGGCCTTCACGGTCTGCATATCGGCGAAATCGGGCGTCAGGCGCACGGACACGGTCGTGTCGACAGCCTGCTCGAGTCCCGAGATGATCTCGATCCGTTCGGTCAGGCGCCCCGCGGTGACCGTGCGGGTGACTTCGAGCCGCAGCCGGGGGTCGGCGGTGCGGTCGTCGAGGTGGCGGAGCAGTGACGTGAAGGTGACCTCTCCCGCGCCGCGCTGGGCGTGTCCGATTGCTTCGCCGGTCCGGCCGCCGATCAGCAGGGACCAGCCGGAGAGGATCCGGGTGTCCGCGTGATACAAGCCGTGGATGGGTTTGTCGGTCTGGCCGTCGGACCGCGACCACGCCTGGGTCGGGGCCGCCAGAACGATGGCGGAGTCATGGAGCAGAGGCTGGACGGGGTGAGAGAACATGAGCGAGGTACGACTCCAGAGGGGGTTGTGGTGCGGATCTGCAGAAGGAACAGAAGGAACAGAGGGAACAGAAGTAGAGAAGGAACAAAAGGAACGGAAGTAGAGAAGGAACGGAAGGAAGAGGGTGGAGAGAAGGACTACTCCTTCACCGCCCCATCGGTGGTGTTCATGATGCGTTTCTGGAAGATGAAGAACATTACCGCGACCGGGATGGTCATGATCGCCGCCGCGGCCAGCTTGAGTGGGTATTGCGTGCCCTGGCTGAGCTGCCCGGAGGCCAGTGACGCCACGCCCTTGGTCAGCGTCGTCAGCTCGGGGGACTGCGTGGCCACGATGAAGTGGGACAGCTCGTTCCAGGACCCTTGGAACGACAGGATGATGATGGTCACCAGTGCAGGCCGGGCCATCGGCAGAACGATCGACCAGAACACCCGGAAGGTGCCGGCCCCGTCGATGCGGGCCTGCTCCTCCACACTCGCCGGAATCGACTCGAAGAAGTTCTTCATGATGAAGACGCCCGCGGCATCCGTGAGCAGCGGCACGATCATTGCAACGTAGGTGTCGTAGATGCTGAGCTGGTTGATCACCAGGAACTTCGGGATCAAAAGCACGACCCCGGGCACGCTCATCACGGCGATGAGCAGCGCGAAGATCACGGTGCGGCCCCGGAAGTGCAGCCGCGCGAGGGCGTAACCGGCCAGGGAATTGAAGAAGACGCGGCCGAGGGTGACGAAGACGGTGACGATGGCGGAGTTCTGGAACCAGACCGGGAAGTCCGAGTTGAGGAACAACCTCTCGTACGCGGCCGTGGACCAGGTCTGCGGCAGCAGCGACATGGGATTGCTGGCGGCATCGCCATCCGTTTTGAAGGAGGTGGCGACCTGAATCAGAAACGGGGCGATGTAGATCATCGCGAGCACGATCAGGATCGCGTAAAGCAGCGATCGGCCGGCGATCGCGCGGGTCGGCAACTGTTCCCGGCCCAGGGCGCGCAGGCGTCGGGAGGGAGAGACGGTGCGCTCGCGGGTTCTCACCGTGGTGCTCATTTCGAACCTCCGGATGTCGGAATCGGCAGATACGGACGCATCCGCCGGTTGGAGACCTTGCGTTCGGCCAGCAGAGCGCGCTGGAACAGGGTGAAGGCCACGATGATCACGAACAGGATGAACGCGATCGCGGCGCCCTGGCCCCAGGCCTGGTTGGTGAAGGCGGCCTGATAGGAGAGATAGGCCGGAGTGAGCGTGGTCTTGCCTGGTCCACCCTGCGTGCCGGTATAGATCTGGTCGAAGACCTGCCAGGCACCGATCAGGCCGAGGGTGAGTACGGTGAAGAGGGTCGGTCGCAGCTGGGGCAGGGTGACCCGCCAGAACCGCTGCCAGCCGTTGGCGCCGTCCATCATGGCGGCCTCGACGACGTCGCCGCTGAGGTTCTGCAACGCGGCGATGAACAGCAGCATGAACGTGCCGCTGGTGGTGAACACGGCCATCAGGATGAAGGCGCTCATGGCCACGGATGGCCCGGCGAGCCACTCCCAGAAAGAGATTCCGAGGAACGTGTTGCCGGTGAGCGCGGCCGGGCCGGTCTCGACGCCGAAGGCTCCGAGGATGTTGTGCAACACGCCGCTGGGGTCGTTGAACCAGTTCGGTCCGTTGACGCCGATGAACGCCAGCAGTTTGTTGACGGCGCCGCTGGCGCTGAACAGGAACAGCCAGAGCACCGTGATGGCCACCGAGCTGGTCACCGACGGGAAGTAGAACGCGGTGCGGAAGAAGCCGCGGCCGCGCAGGATCTGCCGGTTGACCAGCACGGCCAGCAGCAGCGACAGCATGGTCTGGGTCGGCACGACCAGGAGGACGTACCAGGCGTTGTTACGCAGCGCCGTGCCGAAGTCCTGTTCGGCCAGGCCGCCGCCGCCGACCAGGGCGGAGTAGTTGTCGAGGCCCACGAACGACACTGTGCCGCTGAAGGGGCTGCCGCGGCCGTTCCAGTCGGAGAAGCTGACCCAGAGGGCCATCAGCACCGGGATGACCAGGAACAAGCCGAGCAGGATGATCATCGGGGCGGTGAAGAGCCACCCCGAGGCGGTCTCGCCGCCCCGGATATTCGAGCGGCGAGCCGTGCGTGCAGGCGTCGACATGGTGGACTACTTCAGCAGTGCTTCGAGGTTCTTCTGCACGGAATCGAGAATCGCTTGCGCGTCCCCGGTCTTCAGCGACTCGAGCTGGGCGTTCAGGTCGCTCGTGACATCCGCGGCGCCCTGCACGTTGGGCACGCCCTTGGCGTAGTCGGCGCCGTCGAGGAAGGCCACCAGGGTGGGGTTGGCGCTCTTCCAGTCTTCGGCGGCCGACTTGATCGAGGGCATCGGGCCGAATTCTTCCGAGAAGGTGAGCTGGGCATTCTTGCTGGTGAGCTGTTCGACGAGCTCGAGCGCGCCGGCCTGGTTGGGGCTGTCGGCGGCGATGCCCCAGCAGTTGGTGAACTGCAGGGTGCCCTGGCCCTCCGGGCCTGCAGGCAGCTCGGCGACCGTGTAGTTGACGTCGGGGAAGTCGCTCTTCATCGCGCCCGTGATCCAGTTGCCCTCGATGGTCATGGCCGAGAGCCGCTTGCCGAACGCCTCGCCACCCCAGCCGGCACCGATTTCGCTGGCGTAGCTCATCACCCCGTCGTTCAGGAGGGTCTGCGCGTATTCGAGGCCCGCGACGTTCTCCGCGCTATTCGCGGTGACCTCGGTGTTGTCTTCGCTCATCAGGCTGCCGCCGGCCTGGGCCATGAACGCGCCCAGACGGGCGTATTCGCCGCCGAGGGCGAGTCCGACCTGGCTGTCGGTCGTGAGCGTCTTACTGACGGCCGCGAGCTCGTCCCAAGTGGTGGGGATGTCGGCATCCGTCAGCCCGGCCTGAGCCCAGAGGTCGTCGTTGATGATCAGACCCAGGGTCGAGAAGTCCTTCGGCGCGCAGTAGAAGTCGCCCTCGTACGTGAAGGAACTGACCAGGCTCGGGTAGAAGTCGTCCTTGTTGGCCAGATCGTCGCCGTAGGCCAGGAGCGAGCCGTTCGAGGCATAGCCGGCGAGCGCATCCGTCGACAGGTAGAAGACGTCGGCGGGCTTCTGTGCCGCGAAGCCCTGGGCGAGCTGCTGGTTGAGGTCGCTGGCGACGCTGACCTTGGCGTCGGTGCCAGAGGTCTCGGACCAGGCGGCCACGGCGGCGTTGACGGAGGCGGTCTCGGCGTCGCCGCTGGAACCGATCAGAATGTTGAGCCCCTGGGTGGAATCGCTCGTGAGCTCTCCGCCCGAATCGGCAGTGTCGCCGCCGAAGCCGGATCCGGAACCGCACGCGCTGAGGGTGAGGGCGCCGGCCACGGCGAGCCCGGTTCCGATCAGCCAGCGGGAGTTGCGTCGTTGCATCTTGTTTCTCCTTGAGTCGCGCATCGATGCGCGTTTGCTTGTGTAAAGGTCACGATAGCTGAATTCATTTGATCGATCAAACTTTTTTTTGATCGATCTAATCACCGTGTTTCCGCGATCCGTCGAGACGCGGTATTCTGTGCAGAACAATATTTGATCGTTCAATTCACGGGGGCAGGCGCGTCCGGCAAGGGCGTGGGGCAGGAGCGGCGATGGGTGGGTTCCCCACGGTGACGGATGTCGCGCTCGCGGCCGGCGTCTCCCGGCAGACCGTCTCGAATGTGATGAATTCGCCCGGCATCGTGCGCACCGACACCCGCCAGCGGGTCGAGGCTGCCATCGCCGAACTCGGGTACCGGCCGCACGCCTCCGCCCGCCGGCTGCGCACGCGGCGCAGCTCGACCATCGGCATCCGGCTGGACCCGATGATCGACGGCATCTCCGGTTCGGTGCTCGACCGGTTTCTGCACGCCGTGACCGAGCAGGCCGACGCCCAGGGGCTGCGGGTGCTGCTGTTCACGGCCACGAGCCCCGAAGACGAGATCATCCAGTTCCGGCGCCTGAACGACGGCGCGGATGTCGATGGTTTCGTGCTCACGTCGACGTTCGCCGGCGACCCACGCACCCGATGGCTGATCGAGAACGGCATCTCCTTCGTCACCTTCGGGCGGCCGTGGGGAGTCGACGATATGAACGACCCGCAGCACCTGTGGGTGGATGTGGATGGCTGGTCCGGCCTGCACGCCACCACGCGGACACAGCAGGAGACCGGAGCCCGGCGCATCGCCTACATCGGCTGGCCCAGCCCGTCGGGCACCGGCGACGACCGCCGACGAGGCTGGTACGACGCGATGATCGAACGCGGCGACGTTTCGGAGCGGGACTTGGCCGTGCTGGAGATCGTCACCACTGACGGCGTCAGCCAGGGCACCGCGGCCATGCAGCAGTTGCGGCAGAACGCCGGCCAGATCGATGCCGTGCTCTGCGCGAGCGACTCGCTCGCCCTCGGGGCGATGATCGCGAACCCCGAGCGTGTGCCGGTCACCGGCTACGACAACACCCCCATCGCCGCCGCGATCGGGCTTTCCAGCGTCGACCAAGCAGTGGACGAGGTGGCCGCCGGAGTGCTCGAACTGCTCACCGGCGAGTTCGGCGGCAAGGTGCACGGAGCCCCCGAGTCGGCCGAACCCCGGCACCGGATGGTCACGCCCCGGCTGGTCGTGCGCGAGTTCGCCGCCATCCCAATGGACGTGCCGCGGTAGCCGCTAGCATGGCGCCATGACTCTCCCCGAGGTTGTCGGACTCCCTGTTTCTATCGGTGTCCCCGTCCCTCTCGCTTTCGCCCTGCCCGACGCGTGGAACCTCGCCGGTCGTACGGCCCTGGTCACCGGGGCCGGCAGTGCCTCCGGGATCGGATTCGCCGCGGCACGGATGCTGGGTGAGCTCGGTGCACACGTCGTGCTCACCGCCACGACCGAACGCGTGCACGAGCGAGCGGCCGAGCTGACGGAACGGGGCATCGCGGCATCCGGCATCGTCTGCACCCTCCACGCCGAGGTCGGCGCGCTGGTGCTCGCCGACTCCCTCGCGACCGCCGGGCTGGCGCCCACGATTCTGGTGAACAACGCGGGCATGGTCGCGGTCGGCGACGCCGAGATGCTGCACGGCGACGTGAGCACCACGTTGCCGGACGAGTGGGACCGCGGCCTCGCGATCAACCTATCGACCGCCTTCCACGCCACGCGCACCGTGATCGGCTTCATGCACGCGGCGGCCTGGGGGCGCATCGTCACAGTGTCCAGCGTGTCAGGGCCGGTGATGGCGTCGCGCGGGGACCTGACGTATGCGGCCGCGAAGGCTGGTCTGGCCGGGCTCACCCGGGCGCTCGCCGTGGATGAGGCCTGGCTCGGCATCACCGCCAACGCGGTCGCACCGGGCTGGATCGAGACCGGGTCGCAGCTGGAGAGCGAGGCAGTCGAGGGCGCGCTCGTGCCCGTCGGGCGCAGCGGCACGGCTGCCGAGGTGGCCTCCGTGATCGCCTGGCTGGCCTCGCCCGGCGCGTCATACGTCACCGGCCAGACGATCGTCGTCGACGGCGGTAACAGCGTGGCGGAGGAGCGCCGGTAGCGGCGGCCGGTCCGGTAGACGGTGCGGCAGCCGGTCCGGCAGCCGGTGCAGTTGAATAGACGGGTGACTTCTGCACTGATCGACCGGCTTCGCGCCGACCTCGCCGCCGCCAACTTCTCGGTCTCGGCCCTCACCGGCCTGTGGGGGATCGAAGCGGATGCCGCGTTGCGCCGCAACCAGCGGGTCCCGGCGTTGCGGGGGCTGGACGGTCTCCGGGAGAGGCTCGGGCACGCCGAACCCTGTGCCACACTGGCTCGCCTGTTCGTGCTCGGCCTGCCCGTCGACCGTGCGGATCTCGATGCCGCCCTCCCCGCGCTGGGTGCCGCCGGGGCCGAGAAGCTCGGCCTCGCGGTATCCGTCGACGCCGGTGTCGACGCCGATGTCCATCCGAGTGTCGGCCCTGTTGCATCCGGTGCATCCGTTGCGGCCGGCACCCTCCGCCCGCTCCTCGAACTGCGGCCCTACAGCTTTGTCGACGCGCATGGCGCCGGAAGCTGGTGGATCGTGTCCGACCCGGGAGAGCTCGCACTCGGCCACCCGCTCGGCGAAAGCCATGTGCTCGGGGTGGGTGGGGCATCCCTCACGTTGACCGGGCTACTGATCCCGACCCCGGTGGCCAGCGCCCTCGACCTGGGCACCGGATGCGGAATCCAGGCCATGCACGCGTCCCGGCACGCCGACCGGGTGGTAGCCACCGACATCTCGGTGCGAGCCCTGGAGCTTGCCGCGCTCAACGCGGAGCTGAACGAGATCGGGAATATCGAGTTTCGCCTCGGGAGCCTGTTCGAACCGGTCGCGGGGGAGCGCTTCGACCACATCATCTCCAACCCTCCGTTCGTGATCACCCCGCGTGTGCCGGGTGTGCCGGCCTACGAATACCGCGACGGCGGCCTGGTCGGCGACGCGCTCGTCGAGGCGGTCGTGCGCGGCGCTGCCGAACATCTCACCCCCGGCGGCGTCGCCCAGCTGCTCGGGAACTGGGAGTACCACGCCGGCCAGGATGCCTTCGAGCGTCTGGCCGCCTGGCTCGCCGCCCCCGTCACTCCTGTCACTCCTGTCACTCCTGTCACTCCTGTCACTCCCGTCGCCCCCGTCGCATCCCCTGCATCGCCAGCTTCCGCCGCGCTGCGCCCTGACGAATTCGACGGAGATTTTGCCCCAAACAGCCCGAATTCGGCGCGTTTGGCCCCTCTGGGAGCAGAATCTCCGTCGAATTCGCACACGCCCGGGGCGGAGGGTGCCGCCGGGGCCGAGGGTGCCGCCGGGGCGGAGGGTGCCGCGGGGGCCGGTGCCGAGGGTGCGCACGGGGGCCAGCAGGAGACCGCGCAGGCCACGGATGCCGCAGCACTCGACGCCTGGATCATCGAACGCGAGGTGCAGGCCCCCACGCTCTACGCCGAGACGTGGATCCGCGACGGCGGCACCCGCTCCGACACCGCCGACTTCGACCGCCTCTACGGGGCCTGGCTCGACGACTTCGCGGCGCGCGGCGTGAGTCAGGTCGGCTTCGGCTACATGCTGCTGCGCCGCCCGGCCGCCGGCACCCCCACCTTCCGTCGGCTCGAACGCCTCCCCGGCACCCTCGGCCACAATCCGGGAGGCATGGGCAGCCATCTTGCCGCTTGCCTCGCCGCCCACGACTGGCACGCGGCAACGGATGACGCCCGCCTCGCCCGCGCGCGGCTCGCCGTCGCATCCGATGTCACCGAGGTACGGCACTACTGGGCCGGCCAGGAGGACCCCACCCTGATGACGCTGCACCAGGGCACCGGCTTCGGCCGGTTGATCGCGCTGGACACCGGCCTCGCCGCCCTGGTCGGCGCCTCTGACGGCGAGCTCGACGTCGGCTCGATCGTCGCTGCGCTGGCCCAACTGCTCGACGTCGATGAGCGCGAGCTCGCCGCGGACCTGCTCCCGCGCGTGCGGGAGCTGCTCGAGGACGGCTTCCTGCAGCATCCGCTCGCCTGACGTGCTGTGTGCTGCCATCGTCTGCTGCCAGCCACGTGCTGTGAGCTGACGCGCTGACGAGGACCCCGCCCGCCACCAACGCACGCTAGACCGCCACCGCGTCACCGGCGAACGCAAACTCGGAGATTTTCGCGAAACGCCGTATTTCAGGGCGCCGGATGCCGCGTGTCGCGACAATCTCCGAAGTAACGTGCGCACACCCCACACCCCACCCCCCCCGACCGGCCACTTCACCCGGCTCTGCGGTAGCTTGGTCGTACTGCCCGGCCCGCTCGGAGAGGAGGACGTCGGCGCCATACCTGGCGCCGACACAGCGATGAAACGACGAACCTTTCTGCTCGGCTCAGTCTCCGGCCTGAGCCTGGTCGCGCTCACCGCGTGCGTGACGCCGACTCCGCGGCCCTCGGCATCCGTCACGCCCAAGTCGACGTCGACACCCTCACTCGTCCCAAAGCCGGCGGCCATGCGCCGCACATCCTGGTCGGCCGACCCGTTCGCCCGCGGCTCCTTCAGTTACCCCGCGGTGGGCGCCACGCCCGAGCAGCGCGCCGCGCTCGGCCAGCCCGTCGACGACCGCCTGTTCTTCGCCGGTGAGGCCACCTCCACCGACGCGCCGGGCACGGTGCAGGGCGCCCGCGATTCAGGGAAGCGCGCCGCCCGCGACGTGCTCGCAGCGGCGAGCCCGGGGGAGCGCATCGCCGTGATCGGCGCCGGAATCGCCGGACTCACCGCGGCCCGAGACCTGCAGGACGCCGGCTTCGACGTGTTCCTGGTCGAGGCCCGCGACCGCATCGGCGGCCGCATCGACACCGTCACCGACAAGGACTGGCCATTCCCGATCGAGCTCGGCGCGGCTTTCGTCCGGCGCACCGGCCAGACCACCCTCGACGAGGACCTCACCGACCGCGGCGTCGCCACGGCCCCCTTCACCGATCCGCCGGAGGCCCGCACCGCGGCCGGCACGGTCGTGGAGGTGCCCGACACCGGCGCGCAGGCGGTCGCCACGGCGCTGGCCTGGGCCGCCGAGCAGCCCACCGACGTGTCCATCGCGCAGTCCCTCGCCGATTCGGGGGCCTCCAAGCTCTCGACGACGGATGCCGACACCGGCGTTTCCGACGCCGACTGGCTCGACTACCAGATCACGGTGGTGCTCGACCCACCGGCAGGGGGCCCCGTTCCGGAGCAGTCCTCCTGGTACTCGGACGCCAACCCTCAGGCCGACCCTGACACCGACCCCGGCGAGGACCGTATCGTGCTGGGCGGCTTCGCCACCCTGCTTACCGACCTCAGCGACGGCATCGACGTGCTCGGGTCGAGCGTGGTCACCAAGATCGCCTACAGCGACGCCGGCACCAGCCTCCGGCTCGGCACCGGCGAGTCGCTCTCCGCCGACCGGGTCGTCGTCACCGTGCCGCTGGGGGTGCTGAAGACCACGGTGATGGAGTTCGACCCGCCGCTGCCCTTCACGCACCGCGGCGCCATCTCGGCCCTGGGCATGGGCACGCTCGACAAGATCTGGCTGCAATTCGACGAGCCGTTCTGGGACACGGATGCCCCGCTCTGGTCCACGGTCGGCGGCGACGACGACTTCCGCGTCTGGATCAACATGGTTCCGCTCACCGGCGAACCGGTGCTGGTGGGCCTGGTTGCGGCGGAGACCGCTCTGCGCCTCGCGGAGGTCGACGACGACGAGTTCCTCGCCGCCGCCCTGAGCAGCCTCGAGCCGTTCTACTCGGCCGTGCCGACCGACAACCCGACCCCGGAGTAGGTCCGCACCACGCCGCTCCCCGAATCCCGGGCCGGAGCCTCGCGATTGTCAACCCGTCTTAATTCTGAGATTCGTGGTGTACTCACCTGCCAACGTCCAGTTGATGAATTCTGGCTCCCATTCGGGGCACGTTCTCATGCAGTCGCAGCCCGTCGTGGTGCAGCGCCCAGAGGTCCAGTCGTTACCCTGACTGGCCTTGCCGACGGATTCCTGACGGTGGATGCCTCCGTTCCAGGCCGGGCTCGTTCCGCCGGCCATCCCAGTGCGGTCGTCACCGGGATGCACCACCCCCGCTGGCGACTGCTCCACTTTTCTGCTTGACCGTGCGATTGCTGTGCTCCCCATGGATATCCTCCTCGACATCGACCGCGAATCCGTCGTCCTTCTGGACGTCGACCCTGACCTGCCCTGTGAAGGCACTCACCACATTCGTGGCCTGAGCGGGCACCAACCCACCGCCCCCGGCGCCTACCTGGCGGTCTCGCAGTGCTGCGGCCCCAAGGTCGTGCAGTGCACACACTCGGGTCCTCGCGATGCGGGCATCCGGGGTGCTCTACTGCGGCGCCTGCCGGGGCGAGCACCTGACCAGCGAATACACCTTCACGCCGCTGTAGGTTCGCGCCCCTGCGCCCGCGGGGGCAGCCGCGACGTGGCCGTGAGTACGGCGGCGATCGCGGTGAAGAGCAGCAGCGCGACCAGGCAGTAGATCACGGTCTCGAGCGGGCCGCGCACCTGCACCGGGTCGAGGAAGAAATACGGGTACCACCCCACGATCGACCCGCGGATGAGCGTGAACACTCCCCAGATCGAGGGCACCACGAGAACCCAGACCAGGATTTTCCAGGGCAGGCGGGCCTTGCCGGCATCCGTCAGCCAGTCAAGGAGTGCGATCGTGGGAATCCAGAAGTGCAGCAACTGGCTCGACCAGGGCACCTCGATCGTGTAGTCCAGCGAGGAGGACTGGATGACGATGGACAGGAATACGATCCCGGAGACGGTGATGTAGGTCGTCACAAGCAACCGGAACCAGCTCAGCCAGGGTGGGTCGCTCGTGTGCCGAAATGCGACGAATGCGGCGGCGGCAAAGGCGACGATCGCGGCCATGCCGCTCTGCACGGTGAAATAGCTGAAGTAGTTGTAGATCTGAAACGTGGCGAAACCGAGCACGTAATCGAAGTAGCCGGCGAGGGCCACCACGCCCAGGCCGGCGAGGAGCAGGCGGCCGATGCCGAACCCGCGGCGCACGGTGTGCACGGGGGGCGTCCGAGAGGTTCGGGCGAGGGCCCGGCGTACGGGTGCCGCAGTGAGTGCGCGCACGCCCGATTTCGTCGCCGCCGAGTGAACGCGCTTCGGGGGGTCCGTCCGAGCGGGATCGGCAGCTCGCGCGCACATGCTCCCACGCTACGCCAGCCGGTCGGGTGCCCGCTGACCTCGGTATCAACCGGATGCCGCCGCTCAGCCGGCCGTTCCGCTCAGAAGCCGATCCGGAACCCGGTCTCGCCGAGCGGCGGAATCGTGGTGACCTCGACCGTCTCGACCCGGGCCGACGGCGGGCCGTGCTGCAGCCACGAGAGCATCACCCAGATTGTTGCCGCGTCGCCCTCCAGCTCGACCTCCACCGCGCCGTCCCCGCGGTTGCGCACATGCCCCGCGAGCCCGAGTCGGCGCGCCTCGGTCTGGGTGTGGTAGCGGAACCCGACTCCCTGCACCACCCCGCGCACGACAACCTGTTTGCGAACCATGCTTCCATTGTGCCCCGCCGCAGGCGAGCCCGCATCCATCGCCCACCCGGCCCGTTCACCAACCCGCGCTGTGGCTGACTCAGGAGATCCAGCGCGGGCATCCGTCGTGCACCGAAAATCCCACGGAAACACGCGGATGCCCCTAACCGGCCCGAGCATTCTCCTGAGTTAGCCACGCGGGGTGGGGGTTAGCCATGCGCGGTGGGGGAGACGCGCAGGCGGAGTGCTCCGGCCAGCCCGAAGCCAGATGCTGCCGCCATGGCCCTGCGCCGCCAACCCCCGATTCAGGCGGAGTCACGCCAGACGATCGGAGTCTCGAGCAGGATGCCCTCGGCCGGCTGCTCCTCGCCGCGCAACTGGCCCAGCACGCACTCGGCCGCCCGCTCACCGAGGCCGAAGGCGGGCTGGTGCACGGTGGACAGGTGCGGCTGGGTGCGCAGCGCCCAGGAGCTGTCGTCGAAGCCGACGATGCCGACGTCTCCGGGAATGGTGCGCCCGGCATGGCGCAGAGCCTCCATGGCGCCGGCCGCGACCGCGTCGGAGGCGGCGAACACGCCGTCGATCAGCGGGTCACGCTCGAGCAGCGCACGCATGCCGAGGGCCCCGTCGGTGAAGGTGTACAGCGGAACGCGGGCCACGAGAGCCGGGTCGAAGCGGTCGCCGAGGGCATCCGTGAAGCCGGCCAGACGGTCGGCGCCGGAGTCGCGGTCGAGCGCGGCGGCAATCATGCCGATGCGCGTGCGGCCGGTCTGCATGAGGCGTTCGGTGATGGCGCGCGCCGACGCCCGGTTGTCGATGCCTACGAAGGGAAGCTGGCGCAGGTCGGGCGGATGTCCCACGAAGGCGGCCGGAAGGCGCAGCTTCTCGATCACCCGGGTGATCGGGTCTTCCTGGCGAGCGGAGACGATGACGACCCCGTCGACGAAACCGCCGCTGAGGTAGCGGGCGACGCGCTCGGTGTCGCGCTGGGAGTCGATGACCAGGCTGACCATCTGGTAGTCGGCGCGGGAGAGCACGGTGTTGGCGCCGAGTAGGATTCCGCCGATGTTGGGGTCGTCCAGGAACAGGGAGTGCGGCTCGTGCACGATGAAACCGACGGCCTCCGAGCGCTGCATGACCAGGCTTCGGGCGGCGTTGTTCGGCACATAGCCGACCTTCTCGATGGCCGCCTCGATGGCGATGCGGGCCGACGCCGAGACGTAGGGCTCGTCGTTCACGACCCGGCTGACCGTGCCGCGGGAGACTCCGGCTTCCACGGCGACGTCGTGGATCGTCGCGCGTTTGCGTCGAGACGGGATTGTCACCATTTGATAACTGTAACGCTCCCGCACGCACTCCGCGCTTGACACGACCGCCGGGAGATACATACTCTGTGTACGTTCACAGAAAACCCAACGGCGCGTTGTGCTCCCGACTCTGTGCACGTTCACAGAACAGTTAGCACAGAGTCGTCACCACGGTGTCGTCACCACGGTGTCGTCACCACGAAGTGCACGCCACAGTCAGGGAGCACATGAACTCGCGAGCAGCCACTTCGAACGGTGCGGCCCCGGCCCACCCGTTCGTGCACGAGGGCATCGCCTACGGCTGTGACTACAACCCGGAGCAGTGGGGTCCCGAGACCTGGGCCGAGGACGTGCGCCTCATGCGCGAGGCCGGCGTCGACCTGGTGGCCATCAACATTTTCGGCTGGTCCCACCTCGAGCCGCGTGCGGGCGAGTACGACTTCGATACCCTCGACACGATCATCGAGCTGCTCCACGCCAACGGGATCCGGGTCAACCTCGGCACCGGCACCTCGTCGCCGCCGCCGTGGCTGACCACACTTCACCCCGAGATCCTTCCGGTCGTCGACGACGGCACGACCCGTTTCCCCGGCGGTCGCCAGGCCTGGTGCCCGAGCTCGGCCGTGTTCCGTGAGCACGCGCTGGCCCTGGTCGAAAAGGTCGCCGAGCGGTACGGCCACCACCCGGCCATCGCCCTCTGGCACGTGTCCAACGAACTGGGCTGCCACAACGCGCTCTGTTACTGCGACGACACCGCCGCCGCGTTCCGTCTCTGGCTTCAGGCGCGTTACGGCACCATCGATGCTCTCAACGCAGCCTGGGGTACCTCCTTCTGGAGCCAGCGGTACGGCCAGTGGGCCGAGATCCTCACCCCGCGGCTCACGCTGTCCAGCCACAACCCCGGCCAGGTGCTCGACTTCCACCGGTTCAGCTCCGCCGAACTGCTCGACTACTATCGCCGCGAGAGCGCGGTGCTGCGCCGCCACTCGAACGTGGCCGTGACCACCAACTTCATGGTCACCGCGCACATCCGCAACCTCGACTACTGGTCCTGGGCCGGCGACATGGACATCGTCGCCAACGACCACTACCTCGACCACCGCCTCGCCGACCCGGCCACCGAGCTCGCCTTCGCCGCGGACCTCACCCGCGGGCTCGCCCAGGGTGAGCCCTGGCTCCTGATGGAACAGGCCGCCGGTGCCGTCAACTGGCAGCCGCACAACCTGGCCAAGGCGCCCGGCGAAATGACCCGCAACTCCCTCGCCCACGTCGCCCGCGGTGCGGACGGCGTCTGCTTCTTCCAGTGGCGCGCCTCCCCGCAGGGGTCGGAGAAATTCCACTCCGCCCTGGTGCCCCACGCCGGCACCGACACCGTGCTCTGGCGCGAGGTCGTGGCCCTGGGCGCAACCCTGGATCGTCTTGCCGAGGTCACCGGCAGCCGGGTCGTCGCGGATGCCGCGATCATCTTCAGCTGGGAATCCTGGTGGGCAGGCGACGGCGAATCCCGTCCGTCCCACGCGGTGCGCTACCTCGACCAGGTGCACGCCGCCTACGCGGCCCTGCACGAACTCGGCGTCACGGTCGACATCGTCTCCCCGGATGCCGACCTCTCGGGCTACCGCCTCATCGTCGTCCCGTGCCTCTACCTGGTCTCGGACGCGCAGGCCGAGAATCTCAACGCCTACGTCGCCGCCGGCGGCCACGCCCTGATCACCTTCTTCAGCGGCATCGTCGACGAAGACGACCGGGTGCGCACCGGCGGTTACCCCGGCGCGTTCCGCGAGATCCTCGGCATCACGGTGGAGGAGTTCTCTCCGCTGCTGCCCGGCCACGTTCTCGCTCTCGACACCGGCGCCGCCGCGAGCCTGTGGAGCGAACGCCTGCGCGTCGACACCGCCGAGGTGGTCGCGAGCTACATCGACGGGCCGCTGCCCGGCATCCCCGCCATCACCCGCAACCGGCACGGAGGCGGCACCGCCTGGTACGTCGCCACCGCGCTGGAGGCCGGCGCCCTGCGGGACGTCCTGCGCAGGATCGCCCAAGAGGCCCGGGTCACCGCGGTCGGCCCGGAGCGCACCGGAGCCATCGAGGTCGTGCGCCGCGTGAGCTCCACCCACAGCTATCTGTTCATCATCAACCACGGTTCGGGCGACGTCGAGCTTCCGGCCGCCGGCCACGAGCTCGTCACCGACGAACCCGTCGGTCGAATCGTGCGCGTGCCGGCCGGAGCCGTCCGCGTGATTAGAGAGGACCCCTCATCATGAGCGCACCTGCCGTTCCCCTGACGGATGCCCCGGGCAGCGCTGCCCGAAAGAGGCCCCGCGCCGCCAAGCCAGCCAAGGCCCCCGGAGCGAAGCCCCGCGTGCAGCACACGGGCGCGATCCTCGCCTTCGTGCTGCCGTTCGGCACCCTGTTCGCCCTGTTCTACCTCGTCCCGATCGGCTACGCGATCTACCAGTCACTGCTCGTGATCGAGCGCGAGGGCACCTTCGGCCAGGCCACCGAGGTCTTCGGCGGACTGACCCAGTACATCCTGGTGTTCCAGAATGGGCCGTTCTGGGAGTCGATCACCCGGGTGCTCGCCTTCGGCGCCGTGCAGGTGCCGATCATGCTCGGTCTCGCGCTGCTGTTCGCCCTGTTGCTGGACTCGCCGCTCGTGCGCGGCAAGAAATTCTTCCGGCTGGCGTTCTTCGTCCCGTACGCGGTCCCCGGCGTCATCGCCGCGATCATGTGGGGCTACCTCTACTCACCCAATCTGTCGCCGTTTCGCGCCGTCACCGAGAACATCAACTTCCTCTCGGCCGACCTCGTGCTCTGGGCCATCGCCAACGTCGTCACCTGGGTGTTCGTGGGGTATAACATGCTCATCATCTACTCCGCGCTGCTGGCGATCCCGACCGAACTCTACGAGGCCGCCCGCCTCGACGGCGCCGGCCAGCTGCGCATCGCCTGGTCGGTCAAGATTCCGCTGATCATGCCGGCGATCATCCTGACCGCCATTTTCTCGATCATCGGTACCCTGCAGCTGCTCGCCGAACCGCAGGTCTTCCGCAGCTTCAGCTCGGCCGTGACCAGCACGTTCACCCCGAACCTGACGGTGTACTCCACCTCGTCGATCCCGAACTTCAACCTGGCCGCCGCGTTCTCCGTTGTGCTGGCCCTGGCCACGTTCATCCTCTCCTTCACGTTCCTGAAGTTCACGCAGCGTAAGGAAGCCAAGTGAGCACCCTGACCCCCACCACCCCCGCCAAGCCGGCTCGCGGCATCCGTTCAACCGAGGCGAAGGCACCGCGCGCCCAGCGCGAGAGCCCGTTCGCCCGGGTCAGCGCCATGGTCGTCATGGGCGTCTTCACGATCTACTTCCTGGTGCCGATCTGGTGGCTGCTGGTCGCGGCCTCGAAGAACCGATCCCAGTTCAACAGCACGAACCCGCTCTGGTTCGCCGACTTCTCCCTGTTCGAGAACATCGGAAACCTGGTGGCCTACCGCGACGGCGTCTACCTCAAGTGGATGCTCAACAGCGCGCTGTACGCCGGTGGCGGTGCCCTCGTGGGCACGATCATCGCCGGAATGTGCGGGTACGCACTGGCCAAGTACAACTTCCCGGGACGCGAACTGATCTTCAACGTCGTGCTCGGCGGGGTGCTCGTACCCGCCACGGCGCTGGCGCTGCCGCTGTTCCTGATCTTCAGCCAGATCAGCCTGACCAACACGTTCTGGTCGGTGTTCCTGCCCAGCCTGGTCAGCCCGTTCGGGGTCTACCTCTCCCGCATCTACGCGTCGGCCAGCGTTCCCGACGAACTGATCGAGGCCGCCCGCCTCGACGGCGCCGGCGAACTGCGCACCTTCTTCACGGTCTCGGTGCGGATGATGGTGCCGGCCCTGGTCACCGTCTTCCTCTTCCAGTTCGTCGCCATCTGGAACAACTTCTTCCTGCCGCTGATCATGCTGCGCGACGAGACCCTGTTTCCGGTCACGCTCGGCCTCTACGCCTGGAACTCGCAGGTCAACCAGATCCCCGTGCTGCGCGATTACGTTCTGATCGGCGCCCTGCTGTCGATCATCCCGCTGATCATTATCTTCCTGCTGCTCCAGCGCTTCTGGCGAAACGGCCTCAGCGCCGGTTCGGTGAAGTAGCCGGCCTCACCCCCTAGCTGCACCACCCCCACCCCCAAGAGAAAAGAAGAACAATGCAGATCAAGAAGAGAGCAGCCGCCGTCGCCTTGCTCACCGCAGCCACGGTCGTTCTGACCGGCTGTGCGTCGGGCTCGAGCACGTCCGGCGGTGGCGACGCCGCCGCCTGCGAACCCTCCGAGGGCAAGGTCGACCTCACGTTCACCACCTGGATCCCCGGGATGGAAGACGTCGCCGCCGTCTGGAATGAGGAGAACCCCGACGTTCAGGTAAAGGTGCAGACCGGCCCGAACGGCAACGGCGGCACGTACCAGAACTTCTTCAACCAGCTCAAGGCCGGCAACGCGCCCGACCTCGGCCAGATCGAATACGACGCCCTCCCGAACTTCCGCGTGCAGGACGGCCTGATGGACCTCGCCGCCTGTGAGGGTGTTCTCGACGCCAAGGACGACTTCGTGGACTGGACCTGGGGACAGGTCAACTTCGGTGAAGAAGACGCAGCCTACGCGGTGCCGCAGGACGCCGGGCCCATGGCGATGTTCTACCGTGCCGACCTCTTCGCCGCCAACAACATCGCGATCCCGACCACCTGGGAAGAATTCGCGGTTGCCGCCGAAGCCGTGCGCGCCACCGGCGGCTACATCACCAACTTCTCGCAGAGTGACATCAACCAGTTCGCCGGATTCGTCTGGCAGGCCGGGGGAAGCTGGTTCGAGAACGACGGCGAGAACTGGACCATCGACCTGACCAGCCCCGAGTCGGTCAAGGTCGCCGACTACTGGCAGGACCTGATCGACCGCGACCTCGTCTCGACCAACCCGCCGTGGACCGACGAGTGGAACAACGCCTACAACACCGGATCCAACTGGACCTGGAACTCCGCAGCCTGGGGTGCGAACTCCATCGCCAGCGGCGCTCCGGACACCGCCGGCAACTGGTCCGTCGCCCTCTCCCCGCAGTGGGCTGCCGGCGAGAACGCCGCCGGCAACTGGGGTGGCTCGTCCACCGCAGTCTTCAAGGGCTCCGAGCACCCCTACGAGGCGGCCCAGTTCGCGCTGTGGCTGAACACCTCTGACGAGGCGCTCACGATGCTGAACAAGTCGGCCAACCTGTACCCGGCCGCCAAGAGCGGCCTCGAACTGCCGGCCCTCAAGGAAGGCGTCGAGTTCTACGGCGGCCAGGCCATCTACGACGTGTTCGCCGAGGCATCCGATCACGTCTCGCCCGACTTCATCTGGGGCCCGACCATGACGCAGGTCTACAACGACACCTCCGACGGCTTCAAGGGTGCGGTCACCGGTAGCGGAACTCTGACGGATGCTCTCACGAGCGCCCAGCAGAGCACCATCGACGCTCTCGAGGCTCAGTCGATCCCGGTCACCAAGTAGCATCAGCTCCACTGTGTCGATTCCCTACCTCCGTGCCGCGGGCACCAGCCTTGTGCTGGATGCCCGCGGCACGGGCGTACCCGTCATCGTGCACTGGGGTGCCGACCTGGGTGACCTGAACGGTGAACTGCTGGAAACGCTGGCCGACGCATCCGTGCCGGCCATCTCGCCGAGTTCGATCGACGTGCCCCTGCGGCTCTCTCTACTGCCCACCCTCGCGGCGGGCTGGAGCGGGCGTCCGGGCGTGAGCGGGTTCCGGCCCGGTGGGCGCGGCGGCGTGGCCCTCGATCTGCGCCTCACCGAGGTTCAGTCGGGCGGTGTGCGGGCGGGCGTGCCGTCTGCCTCCGGCCGCACGCTGCCCGGCACACAGGCCCTGACGATCTTTCTGACGGATGCCGCGGCCCGGGTGACCGTGCGCACCGACCTCGAACTCTCGGTCGAGGGTGTGCTGCGACTGCGCCACACCCTCACCAACACCGGTGACGACCCTGCCTCCGCACCCTTCGAGCTTGGCTCGCTCGACGTCATCCTGCCGGTGCCCGACCGCGCCGGGGAACTGCTTGACTTCACCGGGCTGTGGACCCACGAGCGTCGGCCGCAGCGCAGTACGCTCGGCCACGGCGTGTGGAGCCGGGAGTCCCGTCACGGCCGCCCCGGCCACGACGACTCCTATCTGATGGCGGCCGGAACGCCCGGGTTCGGCTTCCGCACCGGCGAGGTATGGGCCACCCACTTGGCCTGGAGCGGCGACAAACACGTCTGGGCCGAGAACAGCGCGCTGGGCTACTCGGCGCTCGGCAGCGGCGAGCTGCTGGCTCCCGGCGAGCTGAGAGTAGCCCCCGGTGCGAGCCATACCACCCCGTGGACGGTGGCTGTGTACTCGGCTGCCGGGCTGGACGGGCTCTCGGCGCGGCTGCATCCGTGGGTCCGTTCCTGGTCGACCATCACCGGGCACCGCCCGGTCGTGCTGAACACCTGGGAGGCCGTGTACTTTGACCACGACCTGCCGACCCTGGCCCGCCTGGCCGACGCGGCGGCCGTGGTCGGGGTGGAGCGCTTCGTGCTCGACGACGGCTGGTTCACCGGCCGCTCGGACGACCGGCGGGCCCTCGGAGACTGGTTCGTCGACCCGGTCACCTGGCCCGGCGGATTGCACCCGCTGATCGAGCATGTGCACGCGGCCGGCATGGACTTCGGTCTCTGGGTCGAACCCGAAATGGTCAGCGCCGACTCGGACGTCGCCCGCGCGCACCCGGAGTGGGTGCTCGGCGGGGTGGACGCGGCTGGTGTCGGTGGTTCTGGGGCCGGTACTGGTTCGGCATCCGTCGGTGTTTCGTCGCCGGCGCTGACCTGGCGGTTCCAGCGCGTGCTCGACCTCGGCAACCCGGATGCCTTCGGCTGGGTGTTCGCCCGCCTCACCGCCCTGCTCAACGAGTACCCCATCGCCTACCTGAAGTGGGACCACAATCGCGACCTGCTGGCCGGCTCCTCCCACCGGCAGACGGTGGCGCTGTACCGGCTCATCGATGCCGTGCGTGCCGAGCACCCGGGCGTCGAGATCGAGTCCTGCGCGTCGGGGGGAGCCCGGGTCGATCTCGGAATTCTCGAGCGCGTCGATCGGGTCTGGACCAGCGACACCAACGACCCGCTCGAGCGGCAGCAGATCCAGCGGTACTCGAGCGTGCTCCTACCACCGGAGTACCTCGGCGGGCATCTCGGCGCGGCCACCGCACACACCACCGGGCGCACCTCCGAGCTCAGTTTCCGGCTGGCGACCGCCCTGTTCGGCAGCGCCGGCATCGAGTGGGACCTGACCCGCGCGAACGAGGCCGAGCGGGTGCAGATCGCCACCTGGATCGCCCGCTACAAGCAACTGCGGCCGCTGCTGCACTCCGGTGTCGTCGTTCGGGCCGACCCCAGCGACCCGGCCATCGAGCTGCACGGCGTCGTCTCGCCCGACCAGAACTCGGCCCTGTTCGCCCAGGTGGCGCTCGCCGCCCCGCGCGCGGCGCTGCCGGAGCGGATGCGGTTCCCCGGTCTCGCGCCCGAGCGGCGCTACCGGGTGGCACCGCTTTCGCTCGGCGCGCCCCCGCGCACGATCCAGGATGCCCCGCCGGCTTGGCTGGCGGAGCCGGGCTCGTCCGGTGCCGCCGGTGCTTTTGGTACCGATGGTTCAGTGACGCTCACCGGGGCTGTGCTCGCTCTCGTCGGGCTGCCCGCGCCGCTGCTCGCCCCGGAGCAGGCCGCGCTCTTCACGGTCGACGCGGTCGACGGCCTCCGCTGAGTAGTCACCGACCAGGCATCCGTCACCCGGGCCGTCAGCGCACCGAGACTCGCCAATTCTGCCGAGAGTCGCCTCTAGAGTGGGTCAACTCGGCACAACCGGCGACTCTCGGCGCATATGGTGGGCGGTGCAGGTCGTGGCAGGTTTCGCCCGGTTGCGGTCGGGTTGCGGCACCGAAAAACCAGCCCCGGGCAGTACCCTCATCGAAGCACTCGCCTCGGGGAGACCGCCTCCGCGGGTCACCCTCGCACCGAAGGAACTGTCATGAAAATCGAGAACATCGAACTGCGGCGCGTGCACATTCCCCTCGTGCGGCCCTTCCGCACCTCGTTCGGCACGTCGTCCGAGCGGGCGGTCACGATCGTGCGGGTGACCACCGCGGATGCCGAGGGCTGGGCCGAGTGCGCCGCCGATACGAGTCCGCTCTACAGCTCGGAGTTCCTCGACGGCAGCGACCTCGTCATTCGCGACCACCTGATTCCGAGGCTGCAGGCGCTCGGCGACCGGCTCACCGCCGAACGCGTCGCCGGGGCCGTGGAGCCGGTGAAGGGGCACGCGATGTCCAAGGCCGCGCTGGAAACGGCCATCCTCGACGCGCAGCTGAAGGAGGCCGACATCTCGTTCGGCGGCTACCTCGGCGCCGTGCGCGACACGGTGCCGGCCGGTGTGTCGGTGGGCATCATGGACTCGATCGACGAGCTGCTCGAGGCCGTGGCCGGCTACCTGGAGGAGGGCTACCTTCGGATCAAGCTCAAGATCGAGCCCGGCTGGGACCTCGAGCCGGTGCGTGCCGTGCGCGAGCGCTTCGGCGAGGAGCTGCTGCTGCAGGTCGACGCGAACACCGCTTATACCCTCGCGGATGCCCGTCACCTCGCCGGGCTCGACCCCTTCGACCTGCTCCTGATGGAGCAGCCGCTGAAGGAGGACGACCTGCTCGGCCACGCCAACCTGGCGAAACGGATCAGAACCCCCATCTGCCTCGACGAGTCGATCGAACCGGCCCGGGATGCGGCCACGGCCATCACCCTCGGTGCCCGCAGCGTCATCAACGTCAAGCCGGCGCGGGTGGGCGGCTACCTGGAGGCCCGTCGCATCCACGATGTGGCGGCCGCGCACGGTGTGCCCGTCTGGTGCGGCGGAATGCTTGAAACCGGCATCGGCCGGGCGGCGAATGTGGCCCTGGCCGGGCTGCCGAACTTCGTGCTGCCGGGGGACACCTCGGCCTCCAGCCGATACTACGAACAGGACCTGACCGCGCCGTTCGTGCTCGAGAACGGGCACCTGCGCGTTCCCACGGGACCGGGCATCGGCGTGGAGGTGCTGCCCGATGTGCTGGCCGGCGTCACGGCATCCGTCACCGACATCGGATTCTCGACCTGACGGCCGACGGATGTCCCGCAGCGCCACCCGCAGCGCAGCGAGCCTGAGCGAGCAGCTAGCCTGAGGGAGAAAGCCTGCACCGCACCGGACCCCTGGAGGACACCAATGCTGTTGACCGCCGACCTGTACGACCAGCGCGGGGAAGACCTGCAATCCGTTTCGCTCCAGTTCCTGAACCTGGGTGGCTTCGCCCGGTTCAGCGGCCCGATCCGCACCGTGACCTGCTTCGAGGACAACGCCCTGCTCAAGTCGGTGCTGTCGACGCCCGCCGCCGGCGAGGTGCTCGTCATCGACGGCGGCGGCTCGCTGAACACGGCGCTGATGGGCGACATGATCGCCGACCTCGCGGTGCAGAACGGCTGGGCCGGCGTGGTGATCAACGGTGCGATCCGCGACCGAGTGGCCATCGGGGGGATGCCGCTGGGCGTGAAGGCCCTCGGCAGCAACCCGCGCAAGAGCTCGAAGGCCGGCGCTGGAGTCACGGATGCCGTCGCCCGGTTCGCCGGCGTGACGTTCACCCCCGGCCGCACGATCTACTGCGACGAAGACGGGATCCTCGTCGAGCGGTGACGCCCAGCGGACGCGACACAGCACGCGCCCGGGCAAGACGCGCGGCGCCACCCGAGGAACCTCACTCAGGTGGAGCCGCTGGTGCGGGGGCCGACGTCATTGTTGTTCGTTCTGCGTACGCCGTTTCGAACCTACCCCACAACGGTACTTCGTCACCGGTCGCCCTGTCACCATCTGCGAGCTAACGATTCGTACCGACCCGGCGGCGCAGCGCCGCCCGGGCCGGCAACCTCGGCTCAGCTCGGCTCAGCGCGGCGTCGGGCGGTTGGAGCTCACGACCTGGCTGCGCTCGGTGAGCTCGACGACGCGCTTCGTGCCGTCGTCGAGGGTGACCTCCACCTCGAAGGCGTGGTCGAGCGCTCTGCTGCGGCGGAAGTCCGTCACGGTGCCACTGCCGACCTCGGCCAAGGCCGCCTGTCCGGCAGTCGTGCGGTCGACGCTTGCGAGTTCCGCAGCGGTCAGCACGCGGGGTTCGGCCACGGATGCCGCGTCGCCGCTCCAGCTGGGTGCACTCACCCACACGACGGTGAAGGTCTCATCGAGCTGAACCGCGACCTCGACGCCGTTCGGAAGTCGGGTGTCGACCGTGTAGGACTCGGAGGACTCGGAAAGCGCGTGAGACTCGGCGGGGCCGCGCTGGGCATCCGTCACCGTGGCTGGCCCGACCTCGGTCAGGGCCGCGCGACTCGCACGCGCCAGCTCGGTGTCGGTCAGGGTGGTCTCGTCGTCGCCGAGACCCGTGGCGGCCGCGATTCCGGCGGCACCGGCACCCACGGCGACCGTGGCGGCCACCGCAGCCGCGATCCAGGTTGACTGTCGGATTCCGGGCACCCTGATTGCATTCACACCCCCAGTCTGGGGGACTGCGGGCGGCTTGGATGCCACCGTGCCCGCCGCCGCGCCCTCGACCGTGTCAATTTGCCTTAGTGGCTAAACTAAATGCATTCGATGAAAGGCGTGACTCATGTCCGGCTCCTCTCCCACCCCGGCTCACGATGACTCCACGGGCATCTGATGGGCCGCATCCTCGTCACCGGTGCCTCCGGAACCGTCGGACGGGCCGTGGCCGCGGCGCTCGCGTCCACCGGCGAGAGCGTCATCTCCGCGGTGCGGAACCCGGCCGGCTCCGAATTGGCCCTGAACCCGCCGGCCGGCACGCCCCGTGCCTTCGATTTCTCCGACCCGACCGGCTGGGCCGGCGCCTTCTCCGGAGTCGACCGGCTGTTCCTGCTGCGCCCGCCCGCGATCGCGAACGTGGCGGACACCCTGATCCCGGTGATCGACACGGCGCTGGCGCACGGCATCCGCCAGATCGTCTTTCTCTCCCTGCAGGGTGTTCAGTTCAACCCGGCCACTCCCCACCACGCCGTGGAGAAGCACCTCCGGCGTCGGCGGGCTCCGTACACGTTTTTGAGACCGAACTTCTTCATGCAGAATTTGTCGACCGTGTACCGTGACGGCATCCGGGAGCGCGGCGAGATCTATCTTCCGGCGGCCAGGGCGCGCACCGCATTCGTCGACGCCCGTGACATCGGGCGCGTCGCCGCGCGGGTGTTCACCGAGCCGGGGCACCTCGGCAGGGCCTACACGCTGTCGGGCGAGCAGTCGCTGGATTACTACCAGGTGGCGGACATCCTCTCGGAGGTGCTCGGGCGGCGCATCGTTTATGCGCGGCCGAGCGTCGACGACTACCTCGCCCGGTTGGCCGAGCAGGGTGCAGAGGCCGACTTCATCGCCGTGCAGAAGATGATCTACCGGGTGGTGCGCCTGGGGGTTTCCGCGTGCCCGAACCGGGTGATCCGGCGGCTCTCGGGCGATCCGGCAACCACCTTCCGGCAGTTCGCCACAGACCACCGCGACGTCTGGTCATAGGCCGCACCGGTACCCGCATCGGCACCGGCATCGCGGGCGAACCCGGTGCGCCAGTCGCCACGCCGTCGACACCCCCCTTCGGGGACTGCGTACTCCCCCTCCCCAGTCGCTAGATTCGAGTCAGCAAAGGGGATTGCGATGACGCTGGACAGTGCCACGATGCAGGAGAGCCTCGCGGCGCTGTCAGTCACCGAGCAGCTGCTGCGGGTTCAGGGGAGCGTGCCCCGACGGTCGCGGTTCGCGGGGTTCTTCGGTCTATCCCCGCACGGCGCTGACAGCATGTCCTGGTATCTCGGGGCCAAAGGAGAGATCGTGGTGGGCTCCATCCTGGCGACGCTGCCACCCGAGTGGACGGCGTTGCGCGCCGTGCCCGTCGGCTCCTCGACCACCGAGATCGACCACCTCGTGGTCGGACCCGGCGGAATCTTCACGATCACCACGAAGCACCACCCGAGCAATGACATCCGTGTCGCTCGGGACACGCTGCGGGTCGACGGCGAGTCCGTGCCGTATTTGCACAACGCGGCATCCGAGGCCGAGCGCGTCACGAGCCTGGTGCGAGAACGGATGCCGCTGGTCGCGCCCGTGCAGCCGGTGATCGTGTTCGTAGACCCTCGGCTGCTCACCATCGAGCAGAAGCCCGAGCAGGTCAAAGTGCTCGACGCGGACGAACTGCGCCGGTGGCTGGTCAGGCTCCACCCCGTGCTGTCGGCCGGTGAGGTGCAGGAGGTGGCGGACCTTCTCGACAGCCCGCACGTGTGGCACGTGCTGCCGGACACCACCCCCGATGATGCGCGCGAGCGGTTCACGGCGCTCGATACGCGGGTGCGATCGGCCGGCATCCGACGGATGCTGTGGGTCCTGTTCGCCGCGGCGGGCGCCATCGCGGCCGGTTACGTCGTGTTCCGGCTCATCGAAGCCGCGCTCGCGACGGCCTGAGCCGGAACGACGCTCCCGAAGCGGGGGCCTACTCGGGCAGGCGGCGGCGGAACTCGTCCGTCAGCGCGTCGAGCGCGGTGCAGATGGCCACCAGAGACTCCTCCACCCCGCGGGGTGCCGCGGCATCCTCTTTGATCGTGTTGATGTGGGTTTCGAGCAGCCCGAGCTGGGTTTGCACGACCTTCATGTTGTTTACCATCCGACCATCGTAGGTGGCCGGTTCGGGCCCGTCCCCAGTGGGAGTGCCACCCGTTGGGGTGAGCCGTTACAATCGACGGTGGGGGACCGGAAAAGATGACGTTGGAAAGTACCAGAATGCGCCAGCGCTTCGCGGCCCAGTTCATGATCGAAAAGCTGCTGCGCGAGCAGAGCGGCACTCCTCCACGAACCCTGTGGGCCCGGTTTCTGGGGCGTTCCCCGCTCGGCGTGAACTGTGAGGGCTGGTACCTGGGCGCCCAGGGCGAGATCGTGGTCGGCGAAAAGTTGGCGACGCTGTCGCCGGAGTGGGCGGTCTTCCACGCGCTGCCGATCGGCGGACACGGCTGGGACATCGACCACGTGCTGGTGGGCCCCGGCGGCGTCATCACCATCAATACCAAACAGCACCGCCGCCAGCGCGTGCTCGTGGAGGAACGCAGCGTTCTGGTGGACAGCCGGCCGGTGCCCTACCTGCGTCACGCGAAATTCGAGGCGGAACGGGTCACGACGCTGCTGGAAGACCGCCGTCCGCTCCCGACTCCCGTGATTCCCCTGGTCGTCCTCGTCGGTGCGCGCAGCATCGACGTGCGGTCATCGCCGGTGCCGGTGACGGTTCTCGATGCCGCCGAGCTCGTTCCGTGGCTGACGTCCCTGCCGATCGTGCTGGGCCCGGCGGATCGTCTGCGCGTCATTGAACTGCTCGACGACCCCGACATGTGGATCGATGTGCCGCTGGGTTCCGGCAAGGGCCTGATCGAAAGCTTCTCTCGGCTCGACTCCGAGGTGCGCGCCGCGGCTCTGCAGCGCACGGTGCTGTTGCCGCTCGAGCTGGCGGTGGCAGCGGTGGCCGCCTTCATCGTGCTGAACTCGGCGACGACGTTGGTCGTGGGGATACTCGCGTCCCCGTGATCCCCCGCGACAACCCCCGCGACAGACCCCGTGAGACCATCGGAAAACACATGATATCGGGCTCCCTACACCCTGAACCTCAACGCTCGGGATCATTCTCACAGGCGACAGGCGTACCCTCGTCACACAGCCTCTCACGAAGGCTGGAAGGGGAGTCAGTGGTGTATATCCGCGTGCAGACCAGCGTCGCGGTGCAACAACTCGCTAACGGTCTGCACGATGCGGGCCGTGATCGTCCCTGGGTTGTGGTGTCGTCGCCGTTCGGCACCACCCTGCCCGAAATCGGAATCGACCAACTCGCCGGTCAGATCGGCGACGTCGCGCGCGTCTTCCTGATCGAGACGGGCGAGCTCACCCGCCAGCTCGGCGATCTGCTCCCGGCCCAGTTCCAGGTTTACGGCAGCGCCGGGCGTTCCTTCCCCGTCGGCGACGCGTTCGCCGACCTGGCCCGTTCCCGGCTTCGGTTCACGCACGGCGACCCGCAACACGCCACCGATCAGTTGGTGACGGATGCCCTCGCCCACGCGCATCAGGCCGGCCTCTTCGCGCTCGCCCCGGCATCCGTCATCACCGTGGACGGCACCGTCAAGGGGTTCATGCTGGGCGGTTCCCGGGCCTTGGTCGAACTCGACGGCGGCGGCATGGCCACCGTCTGGCAGGAGCTGACCTACCCGCCGGTACCCCTCGACTGGACTTTGCAGACCGGTCAGCGCATCCAGGGCGCGCTCGACGCACCCACCCATCGTCTCAATGTCGAGATCAAGCCGCCCTCCGTGACCACGATCGCGAAGCGATACCCGCACGGCAGCATCACGCTCGCTCTGGTGCAGAAGGTCAGTGCGCAGCGGGCGGTTCTGGCCCTGCACCCGCACCTGGCGCTCACGATCACCCGGGCCGATATCTCGGCCAACCCGCTTGACAAGGTCGATGCCCTGCTCTCCGAGGGTGACGTCGTGGCGGCCCGGGTCATCCACCTGCCGAGCGGTGCCCTGCACCTGTGCCTGAGCGACGTCGACGACGACGAAACCGTTCTGCCGTCGCTGTGTGCCGTGCGGAATGGACCTCCCTGGCTGCAGGAAAATCGTCCGCTGCTGCCTCAGGTCGAGGAAGACGCAGGCGCCGCCGCAGTGGTCGAACTCGACAGCCAGCCCGCGCTCGTGGGTGCCTCCGCATCGGCCCGCCGCGCCGCGGAGGTCGCCCGTATCGGCATTTCCGGCGGTTCCGGCGTTTCCGGTGCTGCCGGGGTCTTCGATGCGGCCGGCGTCTCCGGGGTCACGGTCCTGATCACAGCAGGCCCGACATCGGACCGCCTTCACCCGCGCCCGTCGCCGGGGCCGGGCCGCGTGCACGCCCTGCGTCCGGTTACGACGGGGGCCACCACGTTCCGGGTCACGCCCACGCCCATTCCCGCGCCACACTCCGCGCTGCAATCGACCCAGCTGTCCCTCGCCGAGGCGAAGTCTCGCATCATGCGGCTCGAGAACCAGCTTTCCGAGGCCGGCGCCACCGATTCCGACCTCGCCAAACTGCGCGAGCAGGCCCGCTCCGCACAGTTGCAACTGCGCGATGCCCTCGTCGAACTCGCCACCCTGCGCCACACGGTCGCGGAGCTGCGCGACGACCAGCGGGCCCAACGACGGATGCTGCGCGAATCCCGCCGCACCGTCCCCACCCACTCCACGGTCAGCGAATACGAGTCGCGGCGAGCCGCCTGGGAGGAACCCTCCGGCTGGGTGCGGCATGAGATCCTCCTCGCCTGGGTCGACCGGGTTCCGGAGTCGGACCGCGAGGAATGGAAGCTGCCGCACAGTTACGTGCTGGGGGAGCGGTTCACCGAATCTCTCGCCGGGCTCGACGACGGCCAGCTGGCCAAGGCGTTCAAGGCATCCGTCGACGTGCTCACCGGCCGGGTGAAGACCCTCAAGGGGCGGCACCTGCACGCGCTGCGCCAGGGCGCAGGGCCGGCCGACCCGCACCTGCTGCGCTGGGACGGCGCCCGCTGCATGCGAGTCTCGATCGAGCAGAACACCCCCGCCGCGCGCCGAATGCACTTCTGGCAGCTCCCGGATGGCGGCATCGAACTGGGCCGCATCGTCACCCACGA
Organism: Cryobacterium sp. TMT1-19; assembly: GCF_004403055.1. NCBI lineage: Bacteria > Bacillati > Actinomycetota > Actinomycetes > Micrococcales > Microbacteriaceae > Cryobacterium > Cryobacterium sp. TMT1-19. The sequence goes on along the minus strand of NZ_SOHB01000007.1, from coordinate 7,438 downwards.
CGACATGGAAGCCTAGGCCTCGACCTGGACGGACTGCATCAAGCCCCTCGTCCGGACCGATTCCTACCCGCTGGTGCACGGGGGGCACTGCGTCACCGGCACTCTGCCGACAGTGTTGGATGACGGCACGGAGGCCGACGCGGGTCAACCCGCAGCAGGGGTCAACCCGCAGCAGGAGTCGACCGCAGCGTGGTTCGACCGCAGCAGGGAGCCCCGAGCCGGCCTAACCCAGCGCCGCCAGCGCCGACCCGTATTTCGCCGCGAGCCTCTTCTGGGCGCTCGCGTCCAACTGTTCCACCCGCCAGGGCTCCAGGTTGTCGGCGATGTCGGCGCGCTTCACGGCGAGAGCGATCGGGTTGGCGCGAATGCCGGCGTAGTAGTCGGCGTCGCTGACGGCATCCGTTCTGGTGAGCACCGTGACGGCCTCGACCACACCGCCCGGGATGCCCGCTTTGAGCAGGTCGTGGCGGGTGATGTTCGAGTCTTCGAGCACATCGTGCAGCCAGGCGGTGGCCTGCTCGAGGGGATCGTTGAGGCGCTCGGAAACGCGACGGGGATGGTCGATGTAGGCGGCGCCGAGCTTGTCGACCTGGCCCAGATGTGCGGTTGTGGCGATTGTTTTTGCCGCGGCGACGTAGGCATCGGCTGTGGTGACCGTCATGGAGACCCCCCTCTTAGCATTACGACAGAGCAGTGTGAGCGGCTCCGCCCACGACTGCAACGTTAGCCCGGGCCTTCGCCCGTTGCTAGGAGTTCGGCGCCGGGAAAGCGCGCCTCGGCATCCGTCACCCCGAGTCTGTGCCGGACGCACCCCTCGATTTGGGGGGCCCTCGAGCGACGAAAGTTTTAGCCTCGCCGGTTGCGCGCCGAACCTGGCTGATAGGTTTCTCTCAGGTGACCGACTGGTCGCTGGAGAGACGGTCACCTTCACGTCAATCGCAAGGGCACACCCGTCGTGAGGCGGGGTCGCAAAGGCACGGAACCCTCGGGTCAGCCGGCCTACCGAATGAAAAGGAACCGCCCCAGATGAACCTCACCTCCCTCGAGGCCGACACCAGATGCGGCCGTTCAGCCTCGTCTCTGTCGTCTCGTGGCGCGGTGGACACACCTCCGTTTTGTCGTCCCCTTGGGTAGGCGCACGACTGCAACGGTGGAAGCCGGGCGAGATTAGGGATCTCGTCCTGATCTGGCAGTGCGATCGGGAATCGATTCGGGTTCGGTTCCCGATCGCATGCTTGTTTCACACCCCGGCACTGCCCGCGCTGAGAAGCCCGGCTCGCCGATCCGAGAACGACTGACTCACCCGGGAACACCACTCTCAATGACTGCACCGACGCAGGCACTGAACCGCACATATGCAGAATCAAGGACCGGTAACAGAACCCGCCGCCGAGGACCTCCGTGCACGCCGGGCCCCTCCCGGTCAACCGGGCCTCTTCGCCGCTCCGATCGCCGAGGCTGGAAGGTTGTGGCGGCCCCGCCGCTGACCCGGCGGGTCACCGCGCCCAGGCTCGTGCTCGGACTGTTCAACCTGCGCTGCTGCGCGGGTGCTGCGCCACTGCGCCCGTGGCGCGCCTCCAGCGCAGCGGCGTAAACCCCGCGCGGGGTTCCGCCGCCGCCCGTGAGCCGCCCATCGGCATCCGTCGTGAGCGAAGCCGGTGCGTTCGTGGCTAACTCAGGAGATGCGGGCGGATGTTGCCCGGCAGCCCCGGAAACGCGGGAAAGTTTCGGCCGCGGTGGCGGTTTCTCCTGAGTTGGCCACACTCGCACGGGCGGCTGTGGACTGGTGTCCGAGAACCGGGCGACGACGGATGCCGCCGAATTGGTTCCCGAATACGGCCGACCGGTGGTTACAGGGCCGGCTTCGTCACAGAGTTGCTCTGCAACGTGACGGCGGTCTGGGCCAGCAACCGGCCGGTGATCGACGCGCCGGTCTTCATCGCGATCATGGTCTTGCTCAGGATCGTGCCCTCGAAGTGCGCGGTGGTGCCGACCGAGACTGCACCGGCGGTCTGCCAGTACACGTTCTTGGCCTGCACTCCGCCGAGCAGGGTCACGTTCTTGGCCGAGGCCTGGTCGATGTTGCCGGCGATCTGGAACACGAAGACGTCGTCCGGGCCGCCGGTGAGGCGCACATCACTGGAGACGGTCACGTCGGTGTTCCACTTGTAGAGGCCGGGCTTGAGCGTGAGACCGCCGATTTCGCCGGCACCCAGGTCGATGAAGTCAGGGTTCGTGCGCCCCGCCGCGTCGGAATAGGCGATTTCCATGTCACCGACGGATGTCCTCAGGAAGCTCGGGTCCGTCACCGCGCACGGCGGACCGGCGGCGTCGACAGTGAAAATGGTGCCGGTCATGACCTCAGGGCAGGTCAGCAGCACCGCGGCGCCGGTGATCGGGCTGGCCCCGACGTTGCCGTTGACTGCGGACGCGTAGACGTTCGTCACGCCGGTCTTCGACAGGATCGCGAAGGAGTCCGCCGTGCCGAGCTCGACCGGACTCTGGGGGAGTGAGCCGGCGNGAGTGAGCCGGCGACGGCCGCTCCGCCCAGTCCGGCGCTGCCGACGCCGACCACGGCGACGACGACAAGCAGTGCCAGAACCCGCTTCCGGGCCGTGGATGCGCGGGCTAGGGACGTGCCGACGGATGATTCGTAGAAGTGGAACATGGTGGTCCTTCCTTTCGCCAGTCCCGCACGATGCGGGTCTGGGGCAGGGCCACTGTGGGAGCGGTCCCCGACGCTACACGTCGGGTTTCTTCGCGCCGGCAGGGCCTATCAGGGCCGACTTCACCCCGAATAAAGCCCCCGGTCCCACGGCAAACAGGCGTCCTCCACGCACACCATCGCACGCCCCACGGGACCGCTTCCAACGAATCGAATCTGTCTGAATCCCAGACTAGGGGTAGTTTTCACGCACTCCGCCAACAGGGGTTCCGGCCTCCTGAACTTCACCCAATCGTTGCCTACACGCCACCACCTCCGGCTTCGGTGCGCTCCTCGAAGGTGAAGCCGCGCTTCTCCTTCTTGCGCACATCCGTCACGTAGCGACCGAGGTTCGCGCTCATCGCGGCGACCTCGCCCGAAGCGGCAGCGAAGGTCATGGAGCTGGCGGAGTCGAAGCCGAGTGCGGCCCCGGTGAGCACGGCGTCCTGGTTGGCGCCGAGGAACACGAAGTCCCAGCTGTACGATTCGGTCTGCCGGTTGATCAGCGCGCGCACGGCATCCGCGGAGTATTCGCTGCTCGAGTTCTCGCCGCCGTCGGTCACGACCACGACCTGCACGGTGCCGGGACGCGCGTGCTCGGGCAGCACCCGCAGCGTCTCGCCGAACTCCGTGACGGCGATGCCGATCGCATCGTGCAGCGCCGTCATGCCGCGCGGGTCGAGCTCGACGGTGATATCGCTCGGGTCGGCGAGGGTGTGGGTGTGCTCGATTTCGTCGTCGAAGGTCACGATATCCACGGTGAGCAGGCCCGGCTCGGCGGCCTGTGCGGCGAGCATCGCGGTCAGGCCGCCGACCATGTCGTCACGGATGCCGGACATCGAGCCGCTCCGGTCGATCACGAGAAGCAGAGCGGTGTAGTTGGGATCAGTCATCTGTACCTCCTGGTTGAGGCTCCCTCGTGGGGAGTACTTCAGAGTCTCAGGAGCCACTAACAGTGCCCGCGGTGGTGCGGTGGTGCGGCGGTGGTGCCGGCGGCGGTGCGGTGCGGCGGTGGTGTGGTGCGGCTCTGGCCATCCGCTGCCGAGTTCGACACCTTCGGTCGAGTGCGACAGGTCTGCGGGCCGAACTCGACCGGAACTGTCGTTCTCCGCGAGCCCGCAGGCCTGCGCAACCTGGCAAGCACGGATGCTCGACGTCGAACCAATTCGACGGAGATTCTGGCGAAAAAGCGGCTTTCCGGTGTGTTTGGGATGGATTTTGGCACAATCTCCGTCGAATTCGTTCGGGGCGCGGTTCAACGAGCCGGAGACACTTTCGGGGGGAGTAGGTTGCCACCACGTGGCACAATCCGCGTGACACGCGGCCACGCGGCCACGCGGCCACGCGGCCACGCGGCCGCAGGGCCGTAGGGCCGTAGATCACCGGGTCGCAGAACTCACTGAGGGGTGGAAGAACAATGCTCGAGAGCAGTGTGGTGTGGTTCAACGAGATCGGGCTGGGTGACATTCCGCAGGTCGGCGGCAAGAACGCGTCGCTGGGCGAGATGGTGCGTGCCCTCAGCGATGATGGCGTGAAGGTGCCCGACGGATTCGCGACGACCGCGAACGCCTATCGCGCGTTCATCGCGGCGAACGGGATCGAGCCGGCACTGCGGCGCCAGCTCGACCTGTTCCATGACGGCCGCGCCTCGCTGCGCGTCACGGGCGAGGCCCTGCGCGAACTGTTCCTGGGGGGTGAGTTTCCCGCGGACATTGCCGACGGCATCCGTGCCTCGTATCGGGAACTGTCGGAGAAGGCCGGGCACCCGAACCTGCCCGTGGCCGTGCGCAGCAGCGCCACCGCCGAAGACCTGCCCGACGCCAGCTTCGCCGGCCAGCAGGAGACGTTCCTCAACGTGACGGGCGAGCGCGATCTGCTCGACGCCTGCCGCCGCTGCTACGCCTCGCTCTTCACCGACCGGGCGATCAGTTACCGCGAGGTCAAGAAATTCGACCACCTCGAGGTGGCGCTCTCGATCGGCGTGCAACGGATGATCCAAGCCGACGTCGGCGGCTCCGGGGTGATGTTCTCCATCGACACCGACACCGGCTTTCCGGGCGTGGCCGTGATCAGCGCCGCCTGGGGGCTCGGCGAAACGGTGGTGCAGGGCACGGTCAATCCCGACAAATACCTGGTGTTCAAGGCGCTGCTCGACCAGCCCGACTGCACGCCCATCATTGAGAAAACTCTCGGCGAGAAGGCCCGCAAGATGGTCTACGCCAAGGGCGGCAGCGCCCGCACCCGCACCATCGACACCCCCGATCGCGAGCGACAGGCGTTCGTGCTGACCGACGCGGAGATCGTGAAGCTGGGCCGTTGGGCCGTGATCGTGGAGAACCACTACGGCCGGCCGATGGACATGGAATGGGCCAAAGACGGCCTGACCCGCGAACTGTTTCTGGTGCAGGCGCGCCCGGAGACCGTGCACTCGCAGGCGAGTGGCACCCGGTTCACGGTGAGCACCCGGACCGAGACGGGGCCGCTGCTGGTGACCGGGGTCGCGATCGGCGACAGCATCGCGAGCGGCGTGGCCTGCGTGATCAAGGACCCCGCCGACATCGAGAAGTTCGTCGACGGCGCCATCCTGGTCACCGAGATGACCGATCCGGACTGGGTGCCGATCATGACCCGCGCGGCCGGCATCGTCACCGACCACGGCGGTCCCACCAGCCACGCCGCGATCGTCAGCCGCGAGCTGGGCGTGCCGGCCGTCGTCGGCACCGGGATCGCAACCGACACGCTCACGGATGGCCAGATGATCACGATCTCCTGCGCCGAGGGCGACGAGGGCTACGTTTTCGAGGGCAAGCTGGCTTTCGAAACCGAGGAGATCGATCTTGGCACCGTACCGAAGACCCGCACCAAGGTCATGGTCAATATCGCCAGCCCGGCCGCCGCCTTCGAGTGGTGGCGGTTGCCGGCCGACGGCGTGGGGCTGGCCCGGATGGAATTCATCATCAACAACCTGATCAAGATCCACCCGATGGCGCTCGTGCACCCGGAGCGGGTCACCGACCGGGCCGCCATCCGTCAGATCGAGGAGCTCACCCGGGGATATATGGACCCGAAGGAATACTTCGTGCAAACGCTCGCACTCGGTATCGCGAAGCTGACCGCGCCGTATCATCCTGACCCCGTGATCGTGCGGATGAGCGACTTCAAGACCAACGAATATGCGCACCTGATCGGCGGGTCGGTCTTCGAGCACTCGGAGGAGAACCCGATGCTCGGCTTCCGTGGCGCCTCCCGCTACTACGACGAGCGCTACCGGGAGGGCTTCGCCCTCGAGTGCCGGGCGATCAAGCAGGTGCGGGAGAAGATCGGCTTCGACAACGTGATCGTGATGGTGCCGTTCTGCCGCACCGTGACCGAGGCCGACCGTGTGCTCGCGGTGATGGCGGAGAACGGGCTGGTGCGCGGCGAGTCCGGGCTACAGATCTACATGATGTGTGAGATTCCGGCCAATGTGATCCTGGCGGAGCGTTTCGCCACCCGGTTCGACGGCTTCTCGATCGGCTCCAACGACCTTACCCAGCTGGTGCTGGGCGTCGACCGCGACGCCGAGGACCTCGCCGCCCTCTTCGACGAACGCGATGACGCCGTGAAACAGATGATCCGCGAGGCCATTCAAAAGGCCCACGCCGCCGGGATCAAGATCGGCATTTGCGGGCAGGCGCCGAGCAACTACCCCGACTTCGCGGCCTTTCTGGTGGAGGAGGGCATCGACTCCATCTCGCTCAACCCGGACAGCTTCCTCAAAACGGTGGGCCGAATCGCGCAGGCGGAGCGGGACCACGACACGGCGTAGGAGGGACACGCCGGACAAGGGACACGCCGTCGGAGGGGCGCGGCGGCGGAGGGCGCTTTGTCGCGGGGGAGAGGCGGCAGCAGAAGACGGATGCCGGTGTGCGGCATCCGTCTTCGTGTGACGTGTTCGGTGTGGTTAGCGCTCGGCCTCGTCGAAGTCGTCGAGCACGGCCTGCTCGTATGCGGCCTCGGCGGCTTCCGCCTTCTCACGGGCGTCGGCGACGCGCACGCTGATCTCGTGCTCGGATGTGCGCAATCGTTCGGCCGCCCACGGGCTGGCCGTGTCGAGCAGGTCCTCGAGGGTGTCGGGGTCGAGGTGCACGGCAGTCAGCGCGTCGACTTCGGACCGGGCGACGGCGGCCTTGCTCCGGAGGATGCGCAGCCTCGATTCCTGCGCGAACTTCCGCGAGAGGCGGTCGGTGGCCTCCGCGGGGGTCCGTTCGACGGGAACCATGCTCTGCTCGGACCCGTTCTGCTTGGTGTTGTACCGCTCGGCCCCGTCGCCGCTTTCCGTATAGCTCATCGTGTCTCCCTTTTTCCGCTGGCAGCCTAGCGCGGCAGGTGTCTGCGGCAAATGGAACCGGCGGGCGGGGCCTGCGGGGTGCGTGTTGGCGTCGGCGGGGCCACTCCCTCGTGACACTCGACCGCTCGTGTCGGTTTCGGCGGTGTAGGCCCGCTGCTGCGCTGAGAGTCGCCGTTGCTGCCCAGCGTCGCCGGTAGAGCGGCGTCATTGGGCAGAAACGGCGACACTGGGCGGTTCGCGGACGAGACGGCCCGCCGAGTGATCGGAACGCGGCCCGAGGAGACGGCCCGCCGATTGATCGGAACGCGGCCCGAGGAGACGGCCCGAGGAGACGGCCTGAGCAGACCGCCGGGCCGCCCGCCCGCGCCGCCCGCCCGCCCGCCCGCACCGCCCGCCCAGCGGCT